>JBOGZE010000368.1:0-16875 GCA_050697055.1 Solirubrobacterales bacterium | reverse complement strand
CCGATGCTGCCGCTCGGTCTCTTCCGCAGTCGCTCGTTCACCGGCGTCCAGCTCGCGGCCTTCGCCGTCTCGGGCTCGTTGTTCGCGCTCTTCCTCTACCTGACGCTCTACCTGCAGAACTACCTCGAGTACTCGCCGCTCGAGGCCGGGCTGCGCTACCTGCCGATCACCGTGGCGAGCTTCCTCGTCGCCCCGATCGCCGGCTCGCTCCTCTCCCGAGTGCCGGCCCGGGTGATGCTCTCGATCGGCCTCGGCCTCACGGGCATCGGCCTGCTGCTGATGTCCGGTCTCGAGGCGGGCTCGGAGTGGACCACGCTGGTGGGCGGCTTCCTGGTCGCCGGGGCCGGCGTTGGCCTGCTCAACCCGGTGATCGCCGACGTCGCCCTGAGCGTGGTGCCGAAGGAACGCAGCGGCATGGCTGCGGGGATCAACGACACCTTCCGCCAGGTCGGAGTCGCGGTCGGGATCGCCGCCTGGGGCGCGGTCTTCCTCGGCCGCGGGGCGAGCAAGGTCTCCGAGCTCGCCGCCGGCACCCCCGCCGCCAGCGGCGAGCGCCCCCGCCAGCTGGTCGAAGCCGCCTCCTCGGGCAGCCTCGACCAGGCGCTGAGCTCGGTGCCGCCGGGCGCTCGCGGCTCGATTACGAACGCCGCCGGCGAGGGATTCCTCGCCGGGATGAACGAGATCCTCGTCCTCGGCGGCTTGCTGGCGCTGGTCGGCTCGGTGCTCGCCTTCTGGCTCGTCCGCGAGCACGAGATTGATCGCGACCCGGCCGAGGCGACGGAGCCGATCGCGGCCGAGGGCAAGTCCGAGCCCGCGGCGCTGCCTGAGGGGGCCGCCGCCTGAAGCGGCCATCTCCCACGGCCACGGCCGGCGGACTGGACAGGGGGTGGGATTCGAACCCACGAGACGCCTTAACGACGCCTAGCGATTTTCGAGACCGCTCAGCTTCCAGGTGATCTGCCGCGTACGATCCCGGTCGTGAGCCGGCGCACCGTAACCGCAAGTCCACCGCGGGACGTCGTAAGGGCTCGACGCCTTCGCGAGGACGCCCGACGCTCGATCAGCACGAATCTCAGCGAGGGCATCGAGCTGAGTCACAAGCTGTTGCGGTTCGTGGGGGCCGCTCGCCGCGGTGAGCGATCCGGCGTTCGATGAGCTGCTGCGGCGCCTTGTCGCCGCCGACGTGCGCTTCGTCCTGATCGGGGGACTCGCGATCAACGCGTGGGGGGTCGTTCGGGGGACTAAGGACATCGACATCGTCGCTGATCCGGACCCAGCAAACCTCGGCCGGCTCGCTGAAGTTGCTGTGAGTGCGGGCGGTCAGGTCCAGAAGCGGGATGCGTTCGTCAGTTCGGGGCCCGGGATTGGAGACCTACTGGCAAGGGGCGAGCGCGTCGAGATCGAGACGACGCTCGGGCATCTCGATGTGGTGCACGGACTTCCGGGGGTGCCCTCCTACTCCGAACTGAGGGGCCGCGCGACCACAGCTGAGATCCTGGGCGTCGAGGTTGCTGTTTGCTCGCTTGAAGACCTGCGCACGATGAAGAGAGCCGCGGGTCGAACTCGGGACCTCGCCGACCTGGAAGACCTCGATCTGGCGCACGGAGAGGACAGCTGACCAGCGGAGGGGGTGGGATTCGAACCCACGAGGGACCCGAGGGCCCCTAACGGTTTTCGAGACCGCCCCGTTCAACCACTCCGGCACCCCTCCGGGGCGGGGTCAAGGCTAGCGGCCGATCTCGGCTCGGGAGAACGCCCCGGGGGCCCGGACGTTAGGCGCGTTGCAGCTTGCCCTCGAGCACGTAACGGAGGATCTCCATCACTGCTCGGGGTCTCGGCCGTCGCCATCGCCGCCCGGTCGATCTCCTTCAGCGCATGGGTGGTCTCCGGGTCATGCAGGGTGACGATCGGCTTCCCGAGGGCGGCGGCGAAGCCGGCGTCGAAGGCGGCGTTCCACTGCTTGACCTTGTCGCCAAACCTCACCGACGTCGAGGCCCTCCTTCTTGGCGCCCTCGGCGATCCGCTCGCGCCAGTCGCTGTGGATCTCACCGGCGAGATACACGTTCCAGACCATCGGCTGAGTTATACGACACGGACGACCGCCGAGGCCGTCGCGGCCTACTGGGAGCGGAGAGGGTGGGATTCGAACCCACGAGGCAGGTATAAGCCCGCCCACTCGCTTTCCAAGCGAGCTCCTTAAGCCACTCGGACACCTCTCCGGGTCACTAAACGGGTTGCTCCTCCGACGCTAAACGGGTCGCTCCTCGGCGTCGCCTCGGAGCGCCCTCGCATCTACGGAGCACCCCCGCATAACCGAAGGTTAGTGCGGAAACGACCGGGCGGCGCCATCAGCCCTTACACCGCAGATGCAGGGGTCTCGTCCCTGCCCCGCGTCGCGAGCATGATGCTGACGATCAGGATCCAAATGCCCCCGGCGAGGAAGGCGAAGAACCCGGCCGGCGTCAGCGCCGCCACCCCGAACACGATCGCGATCCAGCCGAGCCACTTCGGCAGCGCTCCGCTCTTCACCACCGCAATCCCGGTGGAGAACCAGAGCACCTGCGAGCCGAGGATGAACGGCAGGAAGTCGTTGTCCCAGAGGGCCTGCAGGGTCTGCACCTGCTCCGGCTCGATGTCCTCGGCCGCCTCGGCGATCGCAAAGGAGATCGTGCTGTCGATCGCGATCCCGAGAGCGATGATCGCTGCGCCGATCAGGGGCAGGGCGTAGAGGAATCCCCCGTCTCCTGAGGCGGCGCGGAGCACGCTCCGCAGGTAGCCGAAGAAGAAGATCAACAAGGTGCCGGCGAGGGCGCCGAGGAACGCCCCGATCTCGATCGAGTCCTTGTTGTCGACGTAGTGATCGACGATCTCGTCCGCCGGGTTATCCGCCTCCGGCGGCTCCCCCATAAGGACGGCGCCGACGATGGCCACGACCACGAAAGCGGCACCCGTAAGCGGGGCTACCCAATTCCTGTTCATAGGTTCCTCCTCCTTATCCTGCGCCACCCCTTGCGGCGCGATCTGCGCCACCCACGCGGCGGCGGCGGGCAGTATCCCAGCCCAGTCAGTCGACAGCATCCCGCGGCGAGTCGGCCGCGGTCGACTGGCCGGCATCCAGCGGCGGGCGCTTCAGCTCGCGCTGGGCGCCGAGCCGCTCCGCTCGCGCGGGCCAGGGGAAGCCCGACGGGGCGGAGCGGAAGTCGGCGAGTAGGTGGAAGCCGATCAGCGTGGAGAGCAGGAGCGCGGCTCCCAGCACCGCGATGTCCCCCGCCCCATGGTTGAGCCCGGCTCCGGCGCAGATCACCAGCACGCCGAAGCCGACCATCGCCACGGCGATCCCGCGGTGGAAGCGCCCCGCCTCCGAGTGGGGCCACGGGTCGAGCGGCTGAGCGATCTCGCGGCCACGATCCGAATCGGTACAGGCATCCTTCAGCCGGCAGGAATTGCAGACATGGGCGCGGGCGCGGTAGCGGGCGAGGCGCATTCGCAGGTCGGTTTCGACCCGGTGGAGGCGTTCGCCCTCGGGGCACTCCCACGCATCGACCTCCCCCAGGTAGGTGAACCCGGCCGTCCGGTAGCGGTCGGCTCGCCGGTGCGAGTGGCGGGCGAGGCCATCGAGGCCGAGAGCGCCCAGCGCCAGGAAGAGCCCGTAGCCGGCGGCGAGCATCGACTCGGTGGCGAGCTCGTTCACCGCGGTGCCCCCGCCGGCTGCTTCGGCTCGGTCACCTCGGTGAACAGGATCTCCTCGGGCTCCTCGATCACAACCTGCTTCACCGTGTGGCGAACGCCGAGATAACAGAGGTACAGCAGCGGGATCACCCCGACGACGATGAAGTAGGCGTCGCCGGGGAGCCTCAGCCACTCGATCACCGTGTTCGTGTTGGTGCTCAGGTAGTCCAGCGAGCGCGCCTCGAAGTAGCCGACGTTGACCGACTCGTAGAGCTGCCGGATCCCAAGCGGGAAGAGGGTGACGAACGACATCCAGGCGAGGCCGATGTTGAGCCCCCAGAAGCTCATCTTCGCGGCGCGGTCCGACCAGCGCTCGGCCGGGATCAAGTACCTGAGGCAGAACATCGCCAGCCCGACCGCGAGCATCCCGTAGACCCCCATCATCGCCGTGTGGCCGTGGTTCGCGGTCAGCGCGGTGCCGATCTCGTAGTAGGAAACGATCGGCAGATTGATCAGGAAGCCGAAGATCCCGGCGCCGAGGAAGTTCCAGAATCCGACTGCGACCAGGAACATCACCGCCCAGCGGTGCGGGAACGGAGTGGCGGACTTCGACTCCTGGCGAGCGCCCAGCTGGAGGAAGGTCCAGGCCTCGACGGTGAGGAAAGTGAGCGGCATCACCTCGAGCGCCGAGAAGACAGCCCCGAGCGACATGTTCTCCGCCGGCGCCCCCGAGAAGTAGAGGTGGTGCATCGTCCCGATCACCCCGCCGACCGAGTAGAGGATGATGTCGAGGAAGACCACCAGCAGCGCCACCCTCTCCCGCACCACCCCGAGCAGCACGAAGATGTAGGCGACCATCACCGTCGTGAACAGCTCGAGGAAGTCCTCGACCCAGAGGTGGACCACCCAGAAGCGCCAGTAGTCGGTGATCGTGAACGGGTCGCTGGATCGTGCCAGCAAGCCGACCGCGTAGAAGGCCGGGATCGCAAGCGCGGCGAGGAAGAAGAGCCAGGGCATGTTGCCGACGCGTTCGCGGCTCAGCCGCCCGCGCAGGCCGCGGAAAAGGATCACGATCCAGAAGGCGAGCCCGATGATCAGCAGCACCTGCCAGAAACGACCGAGGTCGAGGTACTCGAAGCCCTGATCGCCGAAGATCGAGCCGGAGAACCAGTTGTGGATGTCGGCGAGCTCGCCGATCAGGCTGCCGAGCACGACCACCACCAGGGCGCCGAGCAGGGCGAAGGCGAGCTTGCTCTGGCCCCGGGGCTCGCGTCCGGCGATCATCGAGGCGAGGAAGATGCCCGCGGCGACGAACGCGGTGGCGACGAAGAAGATCGCCAGCTGCACATGCCAGGTGCGGACCAGGTTGAAGGGCAGGGCCTGGGCGATGTCGATCCCGAAGAAGCCGCCAAGGTCGGCCCGGTAGTGCTGCGAGGCTGCGCCGACCATGGTCTGGATCAGGAAGAGGCCCGCCATCGCAAGGAAGAACCAGGCCGTCGCCCGCTGTGCAGGGGTGAGCGCGACGTCCCCGGGCAGGCGGAAGCTGAGGGTCGCCTGCTCGCGACCCTGCCAGCCGAGCCTCCAGTGGCCGAACACCGCGAACAGGATCCCGATCCCGCCGAGCAGCGCGATCAGCGAGACCACCGACCAGACGATCACGTTGGCGCTTGGCTCGTTATCCACCCCCGGCTCGGACGGCCAGTTGTTCGTGTACGAGTAGTTGTGGCCTGGGCGCCGGGTTGACGCCGCCCAGCTCGACCAGGCGAAGAAGGCAGTCAGCTGCTTGATCTGCTCGCCGGAGTCGATCGGCTCTGGCCGCAGCCCAAAGCGGGTGGTCGGCTCCCGGAAGAAGCGCTCATAGTGGCGGTTCAGCTCCCCGAAGGCGACGGCCTGCTCGGCCGAGAGCGGCAAGGCGCCGGAATCGGGGTCGTAGCGGTTGTCCTGGAACTGCGTGATCGTCGCCTGGCGCGCCGAATCGGATCGGTCACCGCCAAGCTGGCTGCGAACCGAATCGGAGGAGCGGCGGAGGTAATCGGCGGTGAAGTCGGGGCCAAGATAGGCACCGTGCCCGAAGATCGAGCCGTACTCCATCAGGCCGTGGTGGAGAAAGACCTTCTGCCCCTCCCGAACGTCGTCTCCCGTGTAGACGGTGGCGCCGCTCGGGTCGACGGCGCGGTCGGGGATCGGCGGATCGGATTGGTAAGTCCGGTAGGCGAGGATCCCGAGGACGAGAAAGCCGATCAGGACGACGAGACCCGCGACCTGGAGCCAGGCCTTGGAAACGATCAACTCTCGCTTGCCCGCCTGCTGAGAGGCGGGATGGCCCTCGGTTTGTCCTCCCTTGCCGAACGCCATCGCCAGGCGTGCGGAAAGCTATGCCCCAGGCGCCGACATTTCAAGAGTGGGAGCCGCCCGGAGCGGGCAGCCGCGGCGCTCGGGGTCGCGTAGGCTTCCGCGCGCGAATGGATCGCGTGGAGACCGTTTGGGGCCCAATCGAGGCCGGGGAGCTCGGCACCACCCTGATCCACGAGCACCTGCGCACCCGCGACGAGGCCGTTCATGACCAATGGCCGAGCGTGGAGACCGCCAAGGAAGACGCTCCCTTCGCCGTCGGGCCGGGAGACGACTACGAGATCGCCGTTCGGGATGCGAAGGCGGCGGTCGAGCTCGGGGTGAAGACAATCTGCGATCCGAGCGCGATGTTCCTCGGCCGCGACGTCGACTTCATGCGCCGGGTCTCGGAGGAGACCGGCCTCCAGGTCGTCCCCTGCACCGGGATCTACACCTATGACCACCTACCCCAGTTCTTCCTCAACCGCGACCCCGACCAGATCGCCGAGCTGTTCGTCGCCGACATCGAGCAGGGGATCCAGGGGACCGAGATCAAGGCGGCCTTCATCAAGTGCGCGGCGGACGAGCCGGGTGTCACCGAGAACATCGAGAAGGTCCACCGGGCCGCCGCGCGGGCGAGCCTGCGCACCGGCGCTCCGATCATGGCCCACTCCCGGCCGGCGAGCAACACCGGTCCCCGCCAGATCGAGATCTTCGAGGAGGAAGGCGTCGAGCTTTCGAAGGTTCAGATAGCCCACACCGGCGACAGCGACGACCTCGAGTACATCGAGAGGGTGCTGGAGAAAGGCGTCTGGATCGGCCTCGACCGGTATGGCCTCGAGCTCTTCCTGGCGTACGAGAAGAGGCAGGCGACCGCGAAGGCACTGCTGGAGCGCGGCTACGCCGACCGGATCTTCCTCTCCGCGGATTCATGCGCGACGCTCGACTGGTACCCGCCGGAGGCGATCGAGCAGCTGATTGCGGCGGGCATCGCCAAGGACTGGAACATCCGCATGGTCCCCGAGAAGGTGCTGCCGGAGCTGCGCGAGGCAGGGATGACCGAGCGGCAGGAGCAGACGATGATGGTTGACAACGCCGTCCGCTGGTTAACGGGCTGAGCCGCAGACACTCCGCGGAGTGGCCCGCTTAGGCTTGGGCCGGTGGCCGACATCAACGACGCGGGGCTTCTGAGCGCGCCCGAAGCGGCGCTGCTGATCGACCAGTACGAGCTGGCGATGGCCGCGGGCTACCTGCGCCACGATATGAACGAGCCGGCGACATTCGAGCTGTTCGCCCGGCGCTTGCCCCCGAACCGCGACTGGCTCCTTGCCTGCGGCCTCGGCCCGACTCTGCGGTTGCTCGCTGAGCTTCGGTTCGGCGAGCGTCAGCTCTCCGACCTGCGTGAGCTCGGCTTCGGCGCGCAGTTGCTCGAGTACCTGGCGGAGTACCGCTTCTCGGGGGAGATCGAGGCGATGCCCGAGGGCACCCTCGCCTTCGCCAACGAGCCCCTCCTGCGAGTGACCGCGCCACGGGTGGACGCCCAGCTGCTGGAGACGATCCTCCTCAACCAGATCGACTTCCAGACGATGGTCGCGACCAAGGCGGCGCGGGTCGTCCTTGCCGCGGGCGGCGGCGAGCCGGGCGCCGGAGAGACCCTGTTCGACTTCTCCGCCCGTCGCACCCACGGCAGCGACGCGGCGATGAAGGTCGCCCGTGCCGCGGCGGTGGCCGGCTTCGGCGGCACCTCGAACATCGCCGCCGCCCTCCGCTATGGGCTGCAGGCGGTGGGGACCATGGCTCACTCCTACGTGCTCTCGTTCGAGAGCGAGGCGGAGGCATTTCGAGCCTTCATGGAGGACAACCCCGACAACGCCCTGATCCTGGTCGACACCTACGAAACGGCCGAGGGGGTGCGCCGCGCGATCGACGCCTCCCGTGCCAGCGGCGTGCCGTTGGCGGGGGTCCGGATCGACTCCGGCGACCTGCTCGCTCTCTCACAGCAGGCGAGGCGCCTGCTCGACGAGGCCGGGATGGAGGAAGCGAGGATCGTCGTCAGCGGTGACCTGGAGGAGGGCCGGATCTCGGAGCTGGTCGCCGCCGGCGCGCCGATCGATCTCTGGGGGGTCGGAACGGAGCTTGGCACCAGCCGGGACTCTCCCGCGATCAACGGCGTCTACAAGCTGGTCGCGGATCGGACCGGCGGGGTCTGGCGCGGCGTCGCGAAGAGCTCGGAGGGCAAGGCGACCGTCCCAGGCGCCAAGCAGGTCTTCAGAACCCTTGCCGACGGCGAGTTCGCCGGTGACGTGATCGGGGGTACGGACGAGGACCTGGAGGGTGAGCCGCTCCTGGTCCCGGCGATGCGCGGGGGCGAGATCGTCCTCACCGAGACGATCGAGCAGATGCGGGAGCGGACCAACCGGAGCCTCGGCTCGCTGCCCCCGGCTCTCCGCCGCGACGGTGCCGAGCCCTATCCCGTCGCCTACTCCGCCCGCCTCGAGGCCGCCGCCCGCGGTTGAGCTAAGAGCCTCAGCGGCGAGCAGAGAAGAACGACTCGAGCAGGGCGGCGGATTCCTCCGCGAGCAGGCCGCCCTCGACCTGGGGGCGGTGATTGACCACCGGCTCGGCATAGAGATCGACGACGGAGCCCGCGGCGCCGCTCTTCGGATCGGGGGTCCCGTAGACGAGTCTCGGCACCCGAGCGAGGGCGATTGCCCCGGCGCACATCGCGCAGGGCTCGAGGGTGACGTAAATGGTCGTCTCCGGCAGGCGCCAGCCACCGAGCCGCTCGGAGGCCTGGCGCAGCGCCAGCACCTCGGCGTGCGCGGTCGGGTCCAGGCGCAGCTCGCGCTCGTTGCCGGCGGCGCCCAGGACCTCGTCTGACCGCGCGACGACGGCGCCGATCGGCACGTCGCCGTGGCCGGCCGCCTGCTCGGCGAGGCGGAGGGCGCGCCGCATCATCTGCTCATCGGTGTCGCCTGAAAGCGAAGCGATGCGGCCAGTATCGGGCACCCGCGGCGGCTCGGGCCCGCCGCGGGCCCGCGCAGGGGGAACTTTCGCTCGGCGCGAGTGTTAACTCGATTGCCGGTCACCGCCGGCATCGATCCCTAGGGGGCAGACCTGCGGCCCATGCGAACGCTGATCGTCACAACCATGCTCGCCACCCTGGTGGTGCTGGCGCCCGCCGGGCCAGCGCCGGCTGCCGAGTCGCCTGAGCCGCCGGACTACGTCCCGGGAGAGCTGCTGGTGCGCTTCGACGGCGGCCGGGAGCGCCTGGTGGAGCTGCCTCAAGGAGTCGCGGTCGGCGATGCCGCCCGGGCGCTGCGCTCGAATCCCACGGTCGCCTACGCGAATCCGAATTACCTCGCCCATGCCTCCTCGGTCCCCAACGATCCCGGCCTCGGCACCGCCCCCGGCGACTGGCGCCGGACCCAGTGGAACTTCCTGCCCTGCGGCTCGCTCTGCGGCCGGTCGGCCACCCCCCTTCCGTTCGAGGCACGCGGCGGCATCAATGCGATCGATGCCTGGGACATCCTCAAGCTGCGCGGTCACGCCGGCGCCAAGGGGGCGGTGGTCGCGGTCCTCGACACCGGCGTCGCCTACATGTCGCAGCGTCCGGGGTACCGGAAGAGCCCCGACTTCCTCTCCAGCCAGTTCCTGCCCGGTCGCAACTTCGTCAAGGAGGGCACCAAGCCGCTCGACCGCGACGGCCACGGCACCCATGTCACCGGAACGATCGCCGCGCGCAACGGCAACAACTTCTCCCTCACCGGCCTCGCCTCGCGCGCGAAGATCATCCCGGTGCAGGTGCTCGACGCGCAGGGCCTGGGCACCGGCCGCGACATCAGCGAGGGGATTCGCTTCGCCGCCCGCAACGGGGCCCAGGTGATCAACATGAGCTTCGAGTTCTCGGCGGCGGTGAACAGCTGCGCCAAGATCAAGAGCGTCTGCGCGGCGATCAAGTTCGCGAAGAGGCGTGCCGTTGTCGTCTCGGCGGCGGGCAACGAGAACGGCGAGCCCGTCGCCTTCCCGGCTGGAGCGCCCAACACGATTGGGGTCGGCCGGATCACCAAGGACGGGTGCCTCGCGAGCGAATCCCGCACCGGGGCCGGCCTCGACCTGGTCGCTCCGGGCGGGGGCCTGCCGCTCTCGCTGCAGTGCGGCAGCGACGACCCGCTCTTCAGCCGCGCGGCGACGATCACCCAGCTGACGTTCGCCGGCGGCAACTTCCGCGAATTCGGCTACCCGGGGGGCTATGAGGGAACCTCGATGGCTGCCGCCCACGTCTCTGGGGTCGCAGCGATGGTGATCGCCAGCGGCGTACTCGGGGCCCATCCCCGGCCCTTGGCGGTGGAGTGCCAGCTGAAGGCGACCGCTCGCCACGACTCGGCCCAGCTCGGCCAGACCTACGATCCGCGCCTCTTCGGCGCCGGGCTCCTCGATGCCGCGGCGGCGGTGACCGCGCGGGCGCCCGGGTGTTGATCGGCTTCGCCATCAGTCGCGACTGCGGCCGCCCCGCCCAGGGTCAAACGGGTCGCTCCTCGGCTTCGCCCGCGGAGCGCCCTCGCATCTCGGGCTTCGCCCTACGCTCCTGAGTACAGCGGCCGCAGCCGCTTATAGGGCCGCTACCTGCAGGGATGGACGATCCGACAGGGCCAACGTCGCGGCCCTATGTCGTCTTGACGATCCAGACGTCGCAGGGCGAGTGGTGCGAGATCTTGTTCGGCACGCTGCCGAGCAGGAACCGCCGCGCGCCGGTCATGCCCTTGTTGCCGACAATGACCAGGTCGGCGTTGTTCTCCTCGGCCACGTCGAGGATCGCGTCGGCGGGATCGCCCTCGCGCGGATGCGTAACCACGTCGATCTTGGCCTTCTTCGCCTCGGCGGCGGCCTTGTCGAGCACGAATTGCACGTCCTCGCGGGGGTTGACCACGTAGGAGACGTCGCCGCTGATCCCCTCGCCCTCCTGCTTGAGGCGATCCTGGGGAATCGGCTCATAGGCGCTGACGATCTCCAGCTTCGCCTTCGAGAGCTTCGCGAGCTCGATCGCGGTCCTCACCGCGGCAGTGGCGGTCTCGGAGCCGTCGGTTCCAACCACGATGCGATCGAACATCTGCCCTCCTTATGGTCGCGACTGCAGGCGGCCGCTCTACCTTATTCGGCCGCCACACACACCGCGGCCGGATCTACGGGCTTTGCCCTTCGCTCCTGAGGCGGGCGGCCTGGCAGTCGCTGTGCCGGATTGCGGCGCATACTATCCCGAGTTCGAGGGTCGAGAACGGTGAGCTGGCTCAGGTCAGCTTCGTGACTGCGATCACCATCGAGGCCAGCAGGCAGACGACGAGGATCACCAGGGTGGCGGCCCAGAGGCGCGGCATGCTGTGATCGTAGAGCGCTACTCCTCGTCGACCGGGTGCACCACCGGCGCCTCGACGCCGGCGAGGGCCTCGGGCGGAGTGCCGGGGGCGGCCGTGTACCAGTCGACGTAGCGGCCGCAGGCCTCCCCGAGCGCCACGGTCTCTCGCGCCGGATCGGCGGGGGTGGCGGCGAGGGTGCCCAGGTAGGCGCGGCCCTCGGTCCCGAGCAGGCGCCCGATCAGCGGTGGCCGCTCGACGCTGACCTCGAACCCGACCGGGCCAGGGCGCCGCACCTCGATCGTCCCCACCCTGTAGAAGGGCGACGGGCCGCGGAAGAGCAGGTTGGCCCGCATCGTTCGCTCGAGGAGGGCCCTCATCTCACGGGTCGCGCTGTCGCGCGCCCTCGCATCAATCCGCATCTCCTGGGTGCTCGCGTACTGGATCGAGAGATCCCAGCGCCCCGGGACGAGGGGCAGCTCCAGCCCGGCGCCGGTGGCTTCGGTGATGTCGGGATCCGGGCTCCAGCCGCGGCTGACGACCGGGTCGCGGGGGAGAACCCGGGCCGTCCCGGGCACCCCGGCGAGCTTCCCGTTGGGGTCCGAGCAGTCGAGACCGGAACCCGGGTAGAGCGGCTCGAGCAGCGTCCGGCGCTCCCCGGTGGCGCCGACCCGGTGCCAGAGAACGAAGTCCTCGGTCTCCAGGGCACGCTCGAAGCCGTTGGCGGTCTCGCTCTGCTCGGCGGCGTTGGTGGTCAGCACCCAGTCGAAGTCGTCGAGGACCTCGACCGGGACGTTGTCCCAGTCGAACTTGGCGTTGATCGGGGTCGCCCTGTAGAGCGAGGGGACCTCCTCGGTGTCGTAGTAGTTGACGATCGGCGCGTAGACCTCGGAGCCGATCAGCTCCCAGGAGATGAAGTTGTCGCGCCCGAGGAAGAGCACCTTCTGGCCGTCGACCAGGGGGCGCATCCGCTGCAGCTCGGTGGGGTGGAAGTCGGGGCCCACGGCCGACTGGCGCAGCGGCAAGAGGGTCGAGAGAGCGGCGGCGGCGACGAAGGCGAGGGTGAGCGCTGGCAGCCCCAGGCGCAGGAGCGGGCGGGCGGTCCTCGGTGGCCACCAACCCGCCTCACCGCTCTCCTCGCCCGCGAGGGCGTCGGCCGCCAGAAGGCCGCGGAGCACGATCACCATCACCACCGGGGCGACGATCGCGAGCGACTTCGCAGATGTGTAGGGGGTGCCAAAGGCGAGCGCGGCTAGGTAGCCGACCGCGCCGGCGGCGAGGGCGGCGGGAAGCGCTGCCTCGCGCCGGGCCAGCGCCCGCCCCAGGCCCCAGGCGAAGGCGGTGAGGCTGAGCAGGCCGCCGAGCCAGAAGGCGATCTCCGGGGTGGAGGCGTTCTTGGGCGCGATCCGGAACTCGCTCGAGGGCCAGATCCCGAGCGCCTCGAGCGGATTGAGCGGCTGGCGCAAATTGCCGAAGCCGGTGTTTCCTCCCTCCCCGGTGGGACTGAAGGCCTCGAAGCTCGCGAACTGGACGAGGCTGACGATCTCCGTCAGCAGCGCGAGCACCGTGATCCCAACCATCACGATCAGCGCCGGCCGCGCCCAGCGCAGCCGGTTGCGCAGCTGCCACTCGCCGTGGCGGTCGGGCCGCTCGCGCCAGGCGATCAGCAGGCCCCAGGCGGCGATCGCGAGGATCAGCCATCCGAGCCCGGGAAAGCTGTAGTTGTAGATCGTCCCGGCGGCGGTCACTCCCGTGGGGATCCCGGCCAGCGCCGTCGCCCGCAGCCAGCCCTTCCCTCGGTCGGGCAGAGTCGAGACCAGGGTCGGCTGAAGGCCGTCCCATTGTCGCTGCAGCGCGGGCAGGCACATGGCGAAGCCGAGCAGCTGGAGGCCGAGCATCGGTTCCTTGAACGCCCCCTGGGCGAGGTAGGCGGCAAACAGGTACGACATCGCTCCCAGCACCGCGGCAGGCGCCCGCAGCAACTCGCGCACGCCGCCCAGGGCGGCGTAGGCGGTGAGCGCCGCCAGCATCGCGATTGCCCCGGTCAACCCGGCGAAGGCCTCGATCAGGCCGACGCCGGTGACCTTCGCCGTCGCGGCGGCGATCGCGTGCGGCCCGAGCGGATATCCGTCGTTGACCAGATCGGGGGTCGGACCATCGCGGCTGTCCACCCACTCGGTGAACAGCAGGTGCGAGGCCA
Organism: Solirubrobacterales bacterium; assembly: GCA_050697055.1. Taxonomy (GTDB): domain Bacteria; phylum Actinomycetota; class Thermoleophilia; order Solirubrobacterales; family 70-9; genus CAVVYV01. The sequence goes on along the minus strand of JBOGZE010000368.1, from coordinate 3,324 downwards.
TGTCGTCGTTGATCAGACCCTGGCCGAGGATCCCGACCCGTCCGTTGGTCGCGAACGGGATCGCGACCACCAGCGCCACCCCGACGACGGCGATGATCGCGCCGACCCGGACCTTTCCCAGCGGCGCCCCGCTTCGCTCGAGGATGCGGAGGGCGGCGACGAGCGCCAGCCCGGTGGCGACAGCGGCGGTGACCCCGTGGCCGGGGAGCTTGATCGCGATCCCGCAGACCACCAGGAGCGCCGAGAGGCCGACCGCCGGGCCGGCGGCCGAGTGTCGCGGCCGCCCGGCGGCGGTCATGATCGCCGCCCCGAGCAGGAGAGAGGCGCCGGCGATCAGGGCACCGGCTAGGAGAGCCGAAAACACCGCGGAAGCCTAGTTAGAGCGGATCAGGACGTGGCCGCAGCCTGGGCTTGCCAGTCCGCCCGGAAGACCTTGTGGCTGCCGGCGAGGCCCTTGAGCTCGAGCTCGCGGCCCTGGTCGAAGGCGAAGCCGTTGCCGTCGCCCGCCGCGGCGCGCATCTCGTCCGAGACGAGGATCTCGCCGCCGCACGCCTGGGCGGCGATCCGCGCCGCCAGGATCACGTTCTTGCCGAAGAAGTCACCCTCCTCGGCGATCACCTCGCCGGTGTGGAGGCCGATCCGGACACGTAAAACGGGTCGCTCCTCGGCTTCGCCTGCGGAGCGCCCTCGCACATCGCTGGAGCCATCCTGCTCGCGCTCGGCGAAGGCGCGCTGAACCGAGACCGCGCACTCGAGCGCCTCGCAGGGGTCGGGGAAGGCGAGCATGAATCCATCGCCCTGGCTCTTCACCTCGTAGCCACCGTGGCGGGCGATCTGCTCGCGGAAGACGCGGTTGTGCTCCCGCAGGACCTCGAGCCAGCGCTCGTCCCCGAGTCGCTCGGTGAGCATGGTGGAGTCCTCGATGTCGCTGAAGAGGATCGCGACGGTGCCGTCGGGGGCGGCGTGGGCGCGAAGATCGGGTTGCTCGGATTCCAGCGCCGAGACCACCTCGTCGATCGAGGTGGTGATGTCCACCCCTGCGAGCCCCTGGGCCTCGAGCCGCAGCGCGAGCGCCTGGTCGGCGATCCCCCGGGCGCCGATCTGCCGCGCGGAGGAGAGGGCCTCGGAGAGCAGCTCCAGCGCCTGGTCGCGATTGGCGCGGCGATCCCGCGCGAGGAGGAGCTCGGCCAGCTGGACCCTGGCCTCGGCGAGGAATGGCCGGTCGCCCATCCTGGTCGCCATCTCCACCGCGCTCTCGAGGTGGGCCTGGGCGTCGTCGAGGCGACCGAGCGCCCGCGCCAGCAGCCCCAGCACCCGGGCGACCGATCCCTGTGCGGCGGCGGCGCGGGCCGGGACGATCACCAGCCCGTCGTAGGGGAGCAGCTGCTCGTAGACCAGCGCGGAGCGCTCAGTGTCGCCGAGGAGCGCCGTAGCTTCTCCGATCAGACCCATCGCCGGCAGCCAGTTGGCATCGCGGGGGATCGCCGAGAAATCGGCGCCTGCGAACCGCTCCAGCTCCAGCCGGCCCTCCTCGAGGTGGCCGCCGAGCGCTTCGAGGCTGATCAGCGCGGTGCGCCAGGCGGGGATCGCCGGATACCGCTCGGCCAAATCGCGGACTGCGGGCAGAAGCTCGTCGCTGCGCCCCTGGAACCGCCGCAGGAGGATCAGCTGGACGCCGTAGTACTGGGTCGCGAGCGGCTGCTCTGCGCGCTCCCCCCGTCTCCGCGCCTCGCCGGCGAGCTCCTCCGCCTCCCCGAGTTCGCCATCGATCATCGCCCGCATCGCTCGCAGGGCGAAGGTGTGCCAGATGTGCTGCGGCATACGGAGGTCCTCCGCGAGGCGCGCATAGGTCGAGAGCTCGCGATCGACCGCGGCGATGTCTCCCAGCTCCAGGAACTCACGCAGCTTGTAGGCGTGGCTTCGCACCACCATCTCGCGATCTCCAGATGACTCGCCGAGCTGGAGCATCTCGTCTGCGATCGCCAGCCTCTCCTTCTGGGAGTCCGGCTCGATCGGGATGAAGATCATCCGGTGGAGGGCGGTGGCGAGCGCCTGGGGGTCCCCGACCTCGCGGGCGATCTCCACCGCCTCCTTGGCGAGGGGAGCGGAGACCGTCTGGGCGTCCACCCAGTAGAGCTCTTGGGCCTTGGCGCTCAGCAGGCTCGCCCGCTCGGCGCTCGGTCCGGGGCCAACCGCCTCCAGGGCGTGATCGAGCAGCTCGACGAGCGAGTCGTCGACGTTCCCCGCCTCGGAGAGCAGGGCGATACCGAGGGCTGCCCCGACGAGGCGGTCGGTGTCGCCCAGAGCCCGGGCACCGGCGGCGGCCCTTTCGTAGGCCTGGCGGGAGTCGGCGAAGTTGCCGGCGCTCATCCGGGCGCCCCCGAGGGCGAGCAGCAGCGCGCAGCGCCGGGTCTCGTCGGGCTCGTCGCTGAGCTCGAGCACTTCGAGGGCGCGCTCGTAGAGCTCCGCCGCCTCCTCATAGGCGAGCTGATCCATCGCCTGGGCGCCGGCCCGCTCGGCGTAGTCGATCGCGCGTCCGATGTCCCCACGGGGGGCGGCGGAAAGGAAGTGGTGGGCGAGCTCGCCGAGACGCGCCTCGGGCTCGTCGCCGCAGATCTCCTCCAGCGCCAGACCGATCCGCTCGTGCAGGGCGGCCCGCTGGGCGGGGCTGGCCTCGTCATAGAGGGTGTCGCGGACCAGCGCATGCGAGAAGGAGTAGCGGCCCTCGCCCAACTCGGTGACCAGGCGCTCGGAGATCGCCTCCCCAGCCGCCGTCAGCAACTCCTCCGGAGAGAGATCGGTGACCGCCACCAGCAGCTGCTCCTCGAACTCCCGCCCGATCGCCGCGGCCACCCGGAGGGCCTCGTTGGTGGGCTCCGAGAGCCGGTCGAGCCGGCGCCCGACCACCTCGCGGACGCCCTGCGGGATCACGCCCTGCCAGGCATCCGGGTCGCTCAGGTGGCCCTCGCTGGCGAGCAACCGGACCACCTCGCCGACGAAGAAGGGGTTGCCGTCGGTCTGCGACTGGACCGCCTCGGCGAGGCCCGGCGGCGGCGCGGCGCCGGCGGTCATCCCGATATAGCGCTCGACCGCGTCGACCGACAGGCCCCGGAAGTTGACCCGCACGCTTCCCTCGGTGCCCGAGATCTCGCCGAGCACCCTGGCGAGGGGATGGTGGCGGCCGAGTTCGACGTCCCGGTAGGTGCCGACGACCAGCAGGCCGCTGGAGCCGATCTCGCGGGCGGCGAACTTGAGCAGCAGCAGGGACGGCTCATCGGCCCAGTGGAGGTCGTCGAGCACGATCACGATCGGGCGGTCGCGGGC
>JBOGZE010000367.1:0-2987 GCA_050697055.1 Solirubrobacterales bacterium | reverse complement strand
CCAAGCTCGGCCGCTTCCTCGGCGAGCAGGCCGAGGAGAAGGGCGTCTACATCCTCAGCGAGACCTCGGCCGACAAGCTCCTGGTCGGGGACCGGATCGTCCGCGGCGTCCGCTCCGGCGACAAGGGCCGCGGCAAGGAGGGCGAGGAGCTCTCCAACTTCGAGCCGGGCTCCGACGTCGTGGCGAAGGCGACCGTGCTCGCCGAGGGCACCCTCGGGCACCTCACCGGCGCCGCCCTCGACTACTTCGACCTGCACGGGGCCGACCCGCAGCGCTGGGAGCTCGGGGTGAAGGAGGTCTGGGAGGTCGAGAAGCCGCTCGACCGGGTGATCCACACGATGGGCTGGCCACTGCGCAAGCGGGCGAAATGGAACGAGTTCGGGGGCAGCTTCATCTACCCGATGGGCGAGGACAAGGTCTGCATCGGGATGGTGATCGGCCTCGACAGCACCGACGCCACCCTCTCCTGTCATGACCTTCTCCAGGAGCTGAAGACCCACGCCTTCGTCCGCAAGATCCTCGAGGGCGGCAAGCGGGTCGCCTGGGGCGCGAAGACGATTCCCTCGGGCGGGTACTGGTCGATGCCGCGCCGGCTCTCGGTTCCCGGGATGGTGATCGCCGGCGACGCCGCCGGGATGGTCAACATCCCCGAGCTCAAGGGCATCCACTACGCGATGCACGCCGGCATCTACGCCGCCGAGGCGATCGTCGAGGCACTGAAGTCCGATTCGGTCAACTTCGAGGCTTATGAACGCAAGGTCAAGAACTCCGCGATCGAGGACGACCTCTACCGCTCCCGCAACATGCGCCAGCCGTTCTCGAAGGGCTTCTTTCTCGGCGGCGCCCTCGCGAGCGCGATGACTATCACCCGGGGTGCCTTCCCCAACGGTCACTGGCACAACGAGGACGACGCGGAGATCGACGTCGAGATCGGGGGCGCCGGCGAGCGCTACCCGAAGCCCGACAACAACTACACCTTCGACAAGCTCAACTCCGTCTTCCTCTCCGGCAATGCGACCCGCGACGACGCCCCGAACCACATCCGGATTCAGGAGCGGGTCCCTCGCGAGGTGGCCCAGACGTGGGTCTCGATGTGCCCCGCGCAGGTCTACGAGATCCCCGACGAGCAGCTGGAGAGCGGGGCCGCGGTCGTCGACGTGCACGTGACGCCGTCCAACTGCGTCCAGTGCGGGGCGATCACCGCCAAGGGCGGGCGCCTAACGCTGCCCGAGGGTGGCGACGGCCCCCTCTACCAGGAGGTCTAGCGGCTGCGACGGGGGCCTCGCTGCCGCGCCGTAGGATCGCGGCGTGCCCGCCGAGCCACACCAGCTGACTCTGCGGGACGGTGCCGCGGTCCTCATCCGGCCGATCCGACCCGAAGACAAGGGCGCGCTGCGACGGGGATTCGAGCGGCTCAGCAATGAGTCGCGCTACAGCAGGTTTCTGGCTCCGATGGAGAGGCTGGGCCCTTCGATGCTGGCCTACCTGACCGAGGTCGACCACCGTGACCATGAGGCTCTGATCGCCTTCGACCCGCAGACGGGCGATGCCGTGGGGGTGGCGCGGTACGTGCGGACCGAGGGCACGAGCGCCGAGGCGGCGGTCACGGTCCTGGACGAGTGGCAGGGGCGAGGGCTCGGGACGGGACTCACGGGCATGCTCGCGGAGCGGGCGCTGGAGGAGGAGATCGACCGGTTCACGGCATTGCTGCTCGCGGAGAACAAGGAGATGATCGCCCTGCTCGAATCGGTGGGCGAGGTGAAGGTGACCCGGCGCGACGCGGGAACGGTCGAGATCGAGGTGCCGCTCGAGGTCGAACGGCCCGGCGCCGGCAAGGGGCTCTACCGCGTCCTCCGCGCCGTCGCCCGGCGCGCGGCCGCCGCGGCGCGGCCGCCGTGGACGTCCCCTTAGGCTGACGCCATGAGCGAGCCTGGTGGGCGGATTGCGGTCTTCGCGCCAAGCCCGATGCTCAGCCTCACGATCGAGAGGCGCGGCGAGGGTCGCGACGACATCCTCTGCCATCCCGCCGGACAGGGGGTGTGGCTGAGTAGGATGGCCGGGGAGCTCGGCGCCCAGCCGGTTCTCTGCTCCCTGCTGGGCGGGGAAACTGGGGTGTTGCTGGAGGCCCTGCTCGAGCGTCTGGTGGGCGAACGTCGCCTGGTGCGCTCGAAGGGTGCCAGCGGCTGCTACGTGACGGATCGGCGAAGCGGCGAGCGCAGGGTCGTCGCACACGCCTTCGCCAACACGCCCTCCCGGCATGAGGCCGACGAGCTGGTCGCGGCTACCACCGCGGCGGCGCTCGAGAGCAGACTGCTCGCGATCTGCAACCCCTACCCGGGTGACGCCCTGCCACTCGAGGCCTACGGCAACCTGGTCGAGAACGCGGGTGCAGCCGGGGTGCCGGTGATCGCCGACCTCTCCAGCCCAAGACTCGAGGCGGCCGCCGCCGCCGGTGCCGACCTTGTCAAGCTCAACGACTGGGAGCTCGCCACGTACCTGCGGGGACCGGTCGACACGCCGGGTAGGCTCCGCGCCGGAGCCGAGCGCCTTCTGGAGGCGGGCGCTCGCAACGTGGTCGTCACCCGCGCCGGAGAGCCTGCCCTGGCGTTGCTGGGTGGAGGCGTGGGAGCTGATCCCGCCGAAGCTCGAAGCGGGGTCCCGCGAGGGTTGCGGCGACTCGATGATGGGTGCGGTGGCGGCGATGCTCGCCCGGGGAGGCGAGATGCCCGAGGCCCTCGTGCTCGGCGCCGCCGCGGGAGCCGTCAACTTCCTCCATCACGGTTTGGGGACCGGTTCGAGGCGGGAGGTCGACGAGCTGGCCGCGGAGGTCCAGCTCCGGCCGCTCCAGGGAAGCTCGCTCTAGCTATTAGCCCCGGAAATAGTCAGAGGCCCTGACGCGGTTCCGTCCGCCCCGCTCGAGAGGATTCGCCTGCAAATCGGCGATTTCCGGGGGTGGAAGATGCTGCGGTTGGCTGGTGAGCAGGTGG
>JBOGZE010000366.1:0-2034 GCA_050697055.1 Solirubrobacterales bacterium | reverse complement strand
GCCGAGCCCCACTGGCCCGCCCCGGTCTCGGTCGAGAGCTTCTTGACCCCCGCCTCACGGTTGTAGAAGGCCTGCGCGACGGCCGTATTTGGCTTGTGCGAGCCGGCGGGCGAGACGCCCTCGTACTTGTAGTAGATCCGGGCCGGCGTGTCGAGCTCGCGCTCCAGCCGGCGCGCCCGATGCAGTGGCGTCGGTCGCCACAGCTTGTAGATCTCGCGCACCTGCTCCGGAATCTCAATCTCCGGCTCGGCCGATACCTCCTGCTCGATCAGCGCGATCGGGAAGAGCGGCGCCAGATCGTCGGGCCCCAGCGGCTCACCGGTGCCCGGGTGCAGGGGGGGCGGTGGCGGATCGCCGGGAAGATCGGCGAGCAGGTTCACCCACCTGGTCGGGATCTGCTCTTCTGCGAGCAGGAACTTCAAATTCTCGGGCACGGGCCGATTGTATGTTGATGGCCAGGAGCGAATTACGAACCAGCTCTACTGCGAGCAACCGCTTCCGGCGAATCTAGCTGGGGCAGGAGGCGGCAGTCAGGGGGCGAGCCGCTCGATCTGCCAGCCGCCGCCGCGGCGGGTGTAGCGGAAGCGGTCATGCATGCGGCTCTCCCGGCCCTGCCAGAACTCGACCTCGCGGGGCTCGAGCAGATAGCCGCCCCAGTGTGGAGGTCGCGGGACGTCCGCGTCGCCCGCGGCCATCGCCTCCTCGAAGTCCCGGTCGAGCTGCCTTCGGTCGATTGGCTGGCTTTGGGGCGAGACTGAGGCGGCGATCTGGCTGTCGCGGGGCCGGGTGCGGAAGTAGGCGTCGGAGTCCTCGGCCGACAGGTGCCGGACCTCGCCCCGCACCCGCACCTGGCGGTCCAGCTCGCGCCAGTAGATCACCAGCGCCGCCGCCGGGCGGTCGTGGAGCTCATCGCCCTTGGTGCTCTCGTAGTTGGTGAAAAAGCGAAAACCGTCCGGGCCGAAGCCCTTGAGCAGCACCATGCGTGCGTTGGGCGCGGAGTGGGCGTCCACCGTCGCCAGGGTCATCGCCTCGGCGAGCGGCACCTCTCGCTCAGCCAGCGCGAACCAATCGCGGAACTGCTCGATCGGGTCGCCGGCGAGGGCCTGGCGCTTCAGCGGCGGCATTCCCCTTCTAGGCGAGCTCACGGAGCAAGCCTAGAATCGCCGGCAGCAGGTGGTGTCGGGACCCTCCCCAGAGACTCCTCCACGCGCGGCTGTCCGTCCGGCCGAAGCAAGAGCGCGACAGGAGTTACAGTCGGCAAATCGATTCGCGCTACGAGGTTCTTGACGACGCCGCCCGACTCGCGCACGAGTACATCGACAGCCTGCCCTCGCGTCCCGTCGGCGCAGAGGCCGGCATCGATGAGCTGCGCTCACGGCTCGCCCGGCCTCTGAGCGACGACGGCGAGGATCCCCGAGTGGTCATCGAGGACCTGGCACGCGACGTCGACGCCGGGCTGGTGGCATCGGCTGGACCCCGTTACTTCGGCTTCGTCATCGGGGGCGCGCTTCCCGTAGCGGTAGCGGCGGACTGGCTGACTGCGGCCTGGGACCAGAACGGTGGCGGTTACGTCGTGTCTCCCGCACTGTCGGTCGCCGAGGAGGTCGCCGCTGGCTGGGTGCGTGAGTTACTGGGCCTGCCGGACGCTTGCGGCGTGGGCTTTGTGACGGGCTGCCAGATGGCGCACTTCACCTGCCTGGCCGCGGCACGCCACGCAGTCCTGCGCGACGCGGGCTGGGACGTGGAGGCAGAGGGCCTTCAGGGTGGACCCCAGTTGCGTGTGATCGCGGGCGAGCAGGCGCACGTGACCGTCACGGTCGCTTGTCGCATGCTCGGGCTCGGCGCGGAGCGTGTTCGCCTGGTGCCGAGCGACGACCAGGGTCGCATGCTGTCCGCGGAGCTTGAGACCGCGCTTGCCGAGCACGAGGGTCCGACGATCGTCTGCGCGCAGGCTGGGGAGATCAACACCGGCGCGTTCGTTCCGATCGCGGACATCATCGAGGCCTGTCGCGCGCGCGGCGCGTGGTGCCACAT
>JBOGZE010000365.1:0-15651 GCA_050697055.1 Solirubrobacterales bacterium | reverse complement strand
GATCCTGTACATCATCTGGCTACTCAGGAAGCCGATCAGCTGGCTGGTGATCGCGGCGTTTCTGGCCGTCGCCCTGGCCGGCCCCGTCAACTTCTTCCAGCGCTACATGAGGCGTGGGCTGGCGATCGCGCTCGTCTACTTCTCCCTGATCCTGATCCCGCTCGGCCTCGGCGCCCTGCTGATCCCGCCGGTCGTCAACGAGGTCGGCGACGTCGCCGCGAACGCCCCCGAGTACGCCCAGGACGTCGAGGACTTCGTCCAGAAGAACAAGACCCTCAACGACCTAAACGACAAGTACGACATCACCACGAAGCTCTCGGACGAGGCGGACAAGCTGCCGAGCAAGGCGGGCGACGCCGCCAAGGTGCTCGGCGACATCGGCGTCGGCACCGTCAACAGGATCTTCGCCGCGGTCACCATCTTCATCCTCAGCATCTTCATGGCCGCCGCCGGCCCCCGCTGGGTCAGGGAGTTCGTCGAGATGCAGCGGCCCGAGCACGCCGAGCGAATCGAGCGGACCCTGAACCGGATCGCCAACGCCGTCGGCAACTACGTCGGCGGTGCCCTCCTGCAGGCGACGATCGCAGGGGTCAGTTCCTTCATCGTCCTCAGCCTCCTCGGGGTCCCCTTCGCCGGCCCGCTCGCCCTGGTGGTCTTCCTCTTCGACCTGATCCCGGTGGTCGGCGCGACGCTCGCGGCGCTGCTGGTGGCGATCGTCGCCGCCTTGGTCAACTTCCCCGTCGCCCTGATCATCTGGGCGGTCTTCGCGATCGTCTACCAGCAGGTCGAGAACTACCTGATCCAGCCCCAGATCCAGAAGCGCGCGACCAAGATCGAGCCGTTCGTCGTCCTCGTCGCGGTGCTCTTCGGCAGCACCCTGTTCGGGATCGTCGGGGCGCTGCTCGCGATCCCCACCGCCGCCTCGATCCAGATCGCCGTGCACGAGTGGCGCGAGTACCGCGCCGAGGTCAGGGCCGAGGAGGAGCGGCAAGCGAAGCCGAAGCGCAAGCCGCGGAAGAGGCGCCCGAAGCCGAAGCCGGCGACCTAGGTACTACGCCGAGGGCCTCGTCGAGCGCTTCGGCAGCTAGGCCTGCGCCGCGCGCTTGGCGATAGCGCGCTCGTAGCTCGAGCGCATCAGCTCGATCACCCGGTCGGCGTCCTCGTCCGTGTCCAGCTCGATCGTCACCCAGCCCGAGTCCGCCGGGGTGTAGCGGTGATCGCGGGCCTTGCCCGATGAGACCAGCTCCCGGGCCAATTCGGGGCGCAGAGGCAGGTCGGCGATGCTGTCGCCGTGCAGGTGGCCGAGCTCTCGCCGGCCGACGATGAACCGAACGCTGCCGAATCGGCCGGGGCCGGTCTCGACCTCGTCCCAGCTCTCGACCTCCGCCCTGATCCGCTCGCTCGCGGTCATCCCTCGTCCTTCTGCTGGCTCGCGATCGCCCGCTGGAGGATGTCGCGAAGGGTCCCCTGATCCTCCTCGGACAGCGCCGCGATCGGCGGTGGCGGCTCCGCCATCCGCTTGGTGATCTCGATCCGCAGCTTCTCGCCCTCGTCGGTGAGGACGAGCAGCTTCACCCGGCGATCCCCTGCCTCCGCTTCGCGCCGGACCAGACCGCGCTCCTCGAGCCGGTCGACGATCCCGGTGACGTTCGAGTTGTCGCAAAAGAGGGCCTGCGCGAGCTCCCCCATCTTCCGGGGGCCGGCGCCAAGTATCCGGAGGGAGATTGCCTGCTGGGGAGCGAGATCGAACTCCTGAGCCAGCGCGAAGAAGCGCTGCTTGTTGGTGACCATCATCCAGTGCATCAGGCTCCACGCCTCGCTGCCCGGATCGGTCCTGCCGACCTCGCCGGCGAGCCAGGAGCCGGGTCCGTACGGAGGCGAGCTCGCCATCGACCGGATCGCCTCGGTGCCCGCCGCGGTCTTCTCGGCGGTCTCGCTGATGCTCTCCGAGCCGCTGGTCTTGGTCCCCTTGGCCATCTTCTCTTCTCCTCGCTTTGTCAGATCCACTGGATGACGGTGGTCATCCGATGCCTGATGTTACTCGTTGTGGTCGAAAGTTGCAAGCCTCAAATATCTATGTATACTGCCGTCCACCTGGCCCAACGAACTTTGAGACCCGAGGGGGCCCGAGCAAATGGCTGAAAGCAGGAACGGAAGCAGCGCTCAAATCGGAGATAACGGGATCGAGGCGCAGGGCCTCGCCCGCGAGTTCAAGGGCGGCATCCGGGCGGTCGACGGGATCGACTTCGAGGTTCGCCCCGGCGAGATCTACGGCTTCCTCGGACCGAACGGCGCCGGTAAGTCGACCACTGTGCACATGCTCACCACCCTGCTCCCGGCCACCGCCGGCACCGCGCGGGTCGCCGGCCACGACGTCAAGACCGAGGGCGCGCTCGTCCGCGACGCGATCGGTGCCGCCCTCCAGGAGGCGGCCCTCGACCCGCAGCTGACCGCGAACGAGCACATTCGCCTCCAGGGCGCTCTGCACGGGATGTCGAAGCAGGAGCGCACCCGCCGCGGCGAGGAGCTGATCGAGCGCGTCGGGCTCACCGACGCGGCCGATCGCAAGGTGAACGGCTACTCGGGTGGGATGAAGCGCCGCCTGGACCTGGCGCTGGCCCTCCTGCACGGCCCCCGGGTCCTTTTCCTCGACGAGCCGACCACCGGCCTCGACATCCAGAGCCGGACGGCGCTCTGGGACGAGGTCGCGCACCTCTCCCGCGACGAGGGCGTCACCGTCTTCCTGACCACCCAATACCTCGAGGAGGCCGACCAGCTCGCCGACCGGATCGGGATCATCGACCGCGGCAAGATCGCCGCCGAGGGCACCCCCGCGGCGCTCAAGGCCGAGGTGGGACGCCCGACGGTCGAGGTCACTCCGGCCGACCAGGACGAGCGCACCCGCGCGGCCGAGATACTCGAGCCCTTCGGCGAGCTCGTTCCCGGCTCGCCGAACGGCGCCGCGGTCCGACTCTCCGATGGCAGCGAGGAGCTCGCCAACATCATCCGCGCCTTCGACCAGGGCGGGGTCTGGGTCGCGAACCTGGAGCTGCACGCGCCCAGCCTCAACGACGTCTTCCTGGCGAAAACCGGCCGCTCGCTCGAGGGCGCCCAAGCCGAGGCCGCCCAGGAGAGCGACACCGGCGAGCAGCCGGCGCTCGAGGGGGCGCCGGCGTGAGCGGGACACTCGAAGCTCAGCGGGGCGCGCCGCCTCTGCACGTGCAGATCAAGGAGCTGGCGCGGCGCTCGATCATGCGGACGATGCGCCAGCCGGCGATGATCGTCCCGGCGACCACCTTTCCGCTGATCCTGCTCGCGATCAACTCGGCCGGGCTCGATTCGGCGACGAGCATCCCGGGCTTCCCGACCGACTCCTACCTCACCTTCGCTCTCGCCTTCGCCTTTCTGCAGGCGGGCGTGTTCGCGGTGATCGGCACCGGTCAGAACCTGGCCGAGGACCAGGTCAGCGGCTTCTGGAACCGGATGCAGCTGACCCCGATCCGGGCCCCGGCGCTGGTCGCCGGCCAGCTCGCCGGGACCTTGGCGCTGGGTCTCTTCCAGGCCGCCACCTACCTCTCCGTCGGCCTGATCGCCGGCGGTCACATCGAGGCGGGGATCCCGGGAGCCTTGGTGCTGATCGCGCTCGCCACCCTGATCACCCTCGCCTTCGGCTCGATCGGGCTGATCGCCGGGATGCGGGCGAGCTCGCCCGAGAACGTCCAGGGGCTGTTCCCGGTGGTGTTCGTCTTCCTCTTCATGAGCTCGATGGCGATGCCCCGCGATCTGATCGAGACTGACTGGTTCCGGACGATCGCCACCTACAACCCGGTCAGCTACATGATCGAGGGGATTCGCAGCCTCCTGATCTTCGGCTGGGACGGCGAGGCCTTGGCGTTGGGGTTCGGTTGCGCGACGGCGATCCTGGTGATCGCGCTGACGGTCGCGTCGCGGTCGATGAAGGACAGGATGGTGAGAACGTGATCGCGCGCTACTTCTCGGTCGCGGGCGGGATCGCGCGGAGGCTGCTCGACACTTTCATCAGCAGCCCGGCGCTGTTCCTGCCGCCGCTGTTGATGCCGCTGTTCTTCTTCGTCGCCTTCGCCGGCGGGCTCTCGGCGATCGACGCGGCGCCCGGATTCGACTACCCGGCCGGCTACACGGCCTTCGAGTTCGGCTTCGTCCTGCTGCAGGCGTCCGCGTTCGGTGGCGTCTTCACCGGATTCTCGATCGCTTCCGACTTCCAGTTCGGCTTCGGTCGCCGCCTGCTGCTGGCGACGCCCCATCGGTCGGCGCTGATCCTCGGCTACGGCATCGTCTCCCTGGTCCGGGCAGCGATCACGCTTGCGGTGGTCACCGCCGTCGGGCTCGCGGCCGGGATGGAGGTGCTCGGGAGCGGCACCGACATCGTCGGCCTCTACGGCCTCGCTGCGATCGTCAACATCGCGGGCACCCTGTTCGCAGCCGGCATCGCCCTCCGCTTCCGCAGCCTCCAGGCGACCCCGCTGATGATGGTGCCGACCTTCCTCTTCCTCTTCCTGGCGCCGGTCTATGTGCCGCGGGAGCTGCTCGGCGGCTGGGTGCACACTGTCTCGCCCTTCGACCCCGCAACCCCGATCATGGAGACGGTCCGCGACCTGCTCGCCGGCCAGCCGGCCGACTTTCTGCTCGCGCTCGGGGTCGCCGTGGGCCTGGCGGCGGCGCTCGCGGTGTTCGCGGTCAGGGGCCTACGCAAGGCGGAGGCGGCGGGATGAGCAGCCGGCTTTCGGATCCGCAGCGGCTGGTCGAGCTGGTCGCAGACCAGATGTTCCGCGAGGGGATGCGCTCGCGCAACGGCCGCGGGCCGGCGATTCACAACGGCGGCCCGGTCCAGGACGGGCAGCCGGCGCACGGCGCCGAGGCGGCCGGCGAGCAGCGCTCGCCCTGCGACCCCCCTGACTGAACCTCCCTCCTCCCCGAGGCGCGGGGGCACGCTTAAACGGGTCGCTCCTAACGGAGCGCCCTCGCATCACGGGCCCCGCGCCCTCTCCCACGATCCATGCGACGCCCGTGGCGCCGAGAGATAGTTGAGCGTACAATTATCTCTCTGTTCGTCAAAGCGGCCGCTCGGTCCCTGACCGGCGGCCTCGAGAAGCGAGGTCTCCACCATGGACGTCGTATTCCTGGTCGGTCGGATCCTCTTCGGGGTTCTGTTCGTCAGCTCGGCTCTATCCGCGCATCTTGGGGAGGGGGGAAAGACCGGGCGCGAATACGCCAGGTCCCTCGGGGCGCCGGCCCCGGACCTGCTGGTGCCGCTCAGCGGCGTCGCGATCCTTGTTGGGGGCCTGATGATTATCTTCGGGGTCTGGGCCGACCTCGGCGCGATCCTGATCGTCGGCTTCCTGGTCGGGATCACCCCGATCATGCACGCCTTCTGGAAGATCGACGACGAGCAAATGCGGGCGATCCAGTCGGCGATGTTCTTCAAGAACATTGCCCTCCTGGGCGCCGCGATCATCATCTTCTGGCTCTTCAATCAGCTCGTTGATCCGCCCCTGACGATCACCGACGCGCTGTTCGATCGGATCGACTAGGCAAATCAAGCTCGCGCCGCGATCCGGAGATCGGCGCGCTGCTTCGCCCGCTCGCTGAGCAGGCGCCCAAACCGGCTGCGGTGTTCGGCGATCCAGCGATAGCCGCGTTCGGTGATGCGAGGAGCCCGCGCGGCCACGAGCGCGAAAGGAGTTCCGCCCGGCAACAGCCGCAGGAGGACGGGGAGTGCGGCACCGGCCGAACGGACCTCGCCCTCGGCGTCGACCAGATGCCAGGAGGCCAGCCGCTCCTCCTCGCTCATCCCCGGCAGCAGTGTCCCGGCCTCTGGGTCCTGGAGGGCCAGCGGCCGCAGCAGATGGCGCCGATCCCAACGGAGCAGCTTCGCCAGCGACCACCGGCAGAAGCCGCAGTCGGAGTCGTAGAGGACCGTCGCCTGCGCCATGACCGAACTGTAGGTCCGGCCGTAACCCCGGGCGACCCCCGGGCGCTTACTGAGGTGGATCCAGCCTCGGTTGGCTGGAGGACTTTCACACCAGATTCATCGGGCGCGTGTAGACCAGCATCGGTCACGGGGCCGAGCCTTGAGCCGGGACGACGGACATCACGCTGATCAGGCCGTATTCGCGGGAGACCGCCTCTCCCGCCAATGGGTTCTGCGCGCCGTCGCGGTCGGCGGCGCGGCTCTGCTCGCCACCTGGCTGGTGGCGCTCGCCCTGGGCGCCCTCGGCGGGTTCGAGGCGCTGCCCGGTCTCCCCGACCAGAGCGGCGGTAGGTCTCACGAAGCAAGATCCGGCAAGGTCGCCAAGCCGGCCCCGGTCACCCGGCGGGACGACCACGGCCGCGGCGTCGACGAGGAGCCCGGGAGCAACACCGGCTCGAGTGTCCCAAGCCAGCCGGTCTCCCACCCGGCACCCTCGCGGGCTCCCCGCTTGAAGCCCGCGCCGGCGCCCGCGGTGAGCGTCACCACCACCGTGACCAAGCCGGGCAAGCGCCTCGGCACCACCCAGACGAGCGGCCCGCCGCTTGACTCCCCCGGCAACGGACCGGGCGGGGCCGGGCCGCCCGGGCAAGCCGGCTAGAGCCGACCATGGCCATCGGGAGGGTGCAGCGTCGCCGTCGCAGAAGCGAGCCGGGCAGGCGCCTGGGACGAAAGATCGAGCGCCCGCCCGCGCACTGGTCGCTGCTTGCGCTGTTCCTCGGCACGCTCGTGCTGCTGCTGTTCGCGGAAGGATTGACCGAGCACACCACCGGCGACAGCGGCACGCCCGCCCGCGTCCCACACGGTCTGGCGGCGATTCCGCCGCGGGCGACGCTTCTGGTGGCGGGAGACGACGGGCAGCTGAATCCGCGCCAGGTCCCGGTGGGCCGGCAGATCGCCCTCACCTTCGATGACGGGCCGGATCCCGAGTGGACCCCTAGGATCGCCGAGACCTTGAAGCGCCTCGGAGTCCCGGCCACCTTCTTCGTCGTCGGCGAGCACGTGATCGAGGATCCCGGAGTGGTCGCCGACCTCCGCGACGACGGCTTCGAGATCGGAAACCACACCTTCAGCCACGCCGACCTGTCCGATTCCGGGCGGCTCCGCGATCTCCAGGTATCGCTTGCCGAAAGCGCGATCTCCGGAGCCGCGGGCATCAGGCCCCGCTTCCTCCGTCCTCCCTACTCGGCCACGCCCGCCGCGGTCGACGACCAGGCCGAGCGCAGCTACGCGGCGATCGCCCGCTCGGGCTACGTGATCGCACTCGCCAACCTCGACAGCGAGGACTGGCGGCGGCCGGGGGTCGAGGAGATCGTCCGCAACGCGACCCCGCCGGGGGACCGGGGCGGGATCGTGCTCATGCACGACGGCGGTGGCGACCGCACCGAGACGGTGGCGGCGCTCGAGCTCCTGGTGCCGCAGCTGCGCCAGCGAGGCTTCCGCTTCGTCGGGCTCTCGACCCTCCTCGGCACCAGTCTGGCGGATGCCGAGCCCGCCGCCTCCTCCAGCGAGCAGCTGCGCGGCGAGCTGCTGATCGGTGCGCTGACCGTGGCCCGGCTCCTCACCGACGTGCTCACGGTGCTTCTGCTGCCGATCGCCGTGCTCGCGATCCTGCGGGCGATCTTCGTCGTCGCCCTCGCCCGTCTGCACGCCGCCCGCATGCACCGGCAGCCACAGCCGCCCGGCTTCGAGCCACCGGTCTCGATCGTGGTCCCGGCGTTCAACGAGGCCACAGGGATAGAGCGGGCCGTCCGCTCGCTCGCCGCCTCCGACTATCCGGAGTTCGAGGTGGTGGTCGTCGACGATGGCTCCACCGACGGCACCGGCGAGCTTGTCGAGGCGCTACAGCTGGACCGGCTGCAGGTCGTGCGCGAGGTGAACCGCGGCAAGGCGGCCGCGCTCAACGCGGGGATCGCCGCAGCCCGCCACGAGCTGATCGCCGCCGTCGACGCCGACACTCTGTTCGAGCCGGACACCTTGCGCCGGCTGGTGCGCCCCTTCGCCGATCCGAAGGTCGGCGCCGTCGCCGGCAACACCAAGGTCGGAAACCGCCGCAGCCTGCTCGGTCTCTGGCAGCACATCGACTATGTCACCGGCTTCAACCTCGACCGGCGGCTCTACGACGTGCTCGACTGCATGCCCACCGTCCCGGGAGCGATCGGCGCCTTCAAGCGCACCGCCGTCGAGCGGGCCGGCGGCTTCTCCAGCGCCACCCTCGCCGAGGACACCGATCTGACCATCGCCCTGGGCCGCCAGGGCTGGAAGGTGGTCTACGCCGAGGACGCTCGCGCCTTCACCGAGACCCCGGACACCCTCGGCGGTCTGTGGCGCCAGCGCTACCGCTGGTCCTACGGAACCATGCAGGCGGTCTGGAAGCACCGTGGCGCCATCCTCCGCCGGGGCTCCGGGCCGATCGGTCTGATCGGGCTTCCCTATCTGGTGCTCTTCCAGATCGCCCTGCCCCTGCTCGCCCCGCTGATCGACGTCTTCGCGCTCTACGGGGTCATCTTCCTCGACCCCGTCCCGGTACTCACCTACTGGCTGGGCTTCAACCTGCTCATGCTTGCCCAGGGCGCCTACGCGTTCCACCTCGATCGCGAGTCCCCCAGAGCCCTCTGGGCCCTCCCCATGCAGACCTTCGTCTACCGCCAGCTGATGTATCTGGTGGTCCTCCAGTCGGTCGCCAGCGCCGTCCAGGGGCTGAGATTGCGCTGGCAGCACGTCGAGCGCAGCGGCGAGGTGGAGGTGTCCACCCCTGGGATCACGGCGCCTGATTGAGGGCCCTAGGCTGGCGCCGTGAGCCAGCCGAGTCGCCGATGAAGACCGTCGCCGCGCTCGGCGTCCTCGCCGCGATCGCCGCGGGCGCCCTCGGCACCAGGGCGTCGGGCGTGTGGGGCCCGGACCGCGGCGACCGCGAAGCGATCCGCCCGCCCCGCCTCTCGTCGGGCGCGCTCGTCCTCGGCGGCAAGATCCTCCCGGACCGTGGGATCGAGGGGTCGGCGTGCGAGCGCCTGGCCGGGCTCGCCGCCCGGCTCGGCCAGGAGACCATCGACCCGACCGCGTTCATTCGCCGCCTCGGCCGCGAGGCCGCTGGCATCGACACCGGCGCCCGTGCCCTGCTCGACCTGGCCCGCGGCGGCACCGACGTCCTCATCGGCGGTGGCTTTCGCGGGCCCTTCTCCGATGGCACCGCCGGCCAGGCCCGCCACTTCGCCGGGATCGCGGTCGCCGCCAGCTACGGCGGCGCGGACTCGACTCGGGCGCTGTCGATCTTCGTCCGCCGTGACCCGGCCAACTCGGCCGACGGCCGCCTCACCGACGAGGCGATCGCATTCGAGCGCGCCCTGCACCGCCACCAGCTCCCCACTGCAGCAGCCGGCGCCTGGATCCTAGGCCGGATCTGCAGGCGATCAGGCGCTTGATGCGGGATAGTCTGGCTGTCGTGAGCGAGGCGAAGGAGGGGACGGTGAGCATCTACGAGGAGATCGTGGACGCCCTCAACGCGATCAACGGCTCCCACCCCGGCTTTCGCGCGGTCCACGCGAAGGGCACCGTCTGTGAGGGCACCTTCGCCGCTACCCCCGAGGCGGGCACGCTCTCCCGCGCCGCCCACTTCCAGGGCGAGCCGGTGAAGACGACCGTCCGCTTCTCCAACGCAAGCGGCAACCCGAACACCTCCGACGCCAATCCAATCGCCGGGCGCGGGATGGCGGTCAAGTTCCACCTTCCCGGTGGCGAGGCGACGGACATCGCCTCGGTGCCGCTCCCGGTGTTCATGGTTCGCGATGCCGAGGACTTCCTCGCCTTCACCAAGGCGCGCACCCCCGACCCCGAGACGGGCCAGCCCGACCAGGAGAAGGTGATGGCCTTCGTCGCCGACCATCCGGAGACGGCAAACGCCCTCCAGCTCGGCCTCCCCAAGCTTGCGCCCACCACCAGCTACGCAACCTCTGGCTACAACGGGCTCCACGCCTTCTGCCTCGTCGACGCCGACGGCGGCAAGCACTGGGGGCGTTACGAGTGGCACCCGACCGAGGGCGAGCAGTACCTGAGCGACGAGCAGCGCGAGGCAGCCGGCCCGGATTACCTGCAGGAGGAGATCCGCGAGCGTCTCGCCTCCGGCGCCGCCGGCTTCACGCTCGAATTCCGCCTCGCCGCCGACGGCGACTCGCTCACCGACCCGACCGAGGAGTGGAAGGGCGAGCGCGAGGTGGTGACGCTGGGCGAGCTGACGGTGACCGACGTGATCGAGGAGCCGACCGACGGCCCGCTCGTCTTCGACCCCATCAACCTCACCGACGGAATCGAGCCCTCCGACGACAAGATCCTCGCCGCACGCTCCCCGGCCTACTCGGTCTCGATCGAGCGCCGGATGGCGTGACCGACTGGGACCGGCTCGCCCACGAGCAGTACTCCTACCTGACCACCACCGGCCGGGTCAGCGGCGAGCCGCGCGAGATCGAGATCTGGTTCGCCCTGGTGCTGAAAGTGGGCGATTACGACGGCCCGAACCCAGGGAGCTCCAGTACCTCGATCGTCTACATGCTCTCCGGCGGTCGCGATCGCTCGAACTGGGTTCGCAACCTGATCCGGGAACCTGCCGTCACCGTCCGCATCGGCGACCAGACCTTCGCCGGGCGGGCCCGCGTGGTGGAGGATCGGGACGAGGATGCCAGCGCACGGAGGTTGCTCTTCGACAAGTACTCGCGCAGCTACTCGGGGAACCTGACCAACTGGCGCACCACGTCGCTGCCGATCGCCGTCGAGCTTGAGGTCGACTCGGGCTAGTCCTGGAAGGTAAGCCTGAAGGCGGGGTGCGAGGGCGCGATCTCGCGGAGCTGCTCGTCGGTGGCGTCCTTCTCGACCTCGAGGAAGTCCTTGGCCTCCCATGCCCAGCGATCGAGGTAGTGCCGCAGCAGCGGCAGCTTCTCGGCGTCAGCGATCTCCTCGGCCCGGAAGCGCCGCGCCTTCCCGCCCTTCCGCAACTCGCCCTCGCCCACGACCCGCAGGTTTCGCGCCCACTGGGTGGTCCCGCGCGGCGACAGCAGATAGGTGACCTCGCCGAGCTCGAACGGGTTCACCGGGGTCGTGCGGACCTCGCCGCTCTTGCGGCCGCGCACGGCCAGAGTCTGGGCGCCGGCAACGCTGATGCCGAGCTTGTTCAGCCCCCTGACCAGCCGGTTGAAGACGTTGGCGGTGAACCAGCCCGGGCGCTTGTAGGTCTCCGCCACGCCGACCAGCGTAACTGCACGGAGTGTGTTAACTACACGAGTGTTCCAACCGTTGTGGGTTTCTCTGCCCCTGCCTTGGGTAGCGAGGTTGCGACATGTACAGACGCGGTGGGCCCGGACTTCTGACCGTCATCTACCTGCTGATCGGAGTGTTCGCGGCCGGTGACCACAACTACATCCAGCACGACACGATCGGAGAGGTGATCTCGGCGATCCTCGCGATCCTGCTCTGGCCGCTGATCCTCCTCTTCGACGTCAATCTGCACATCAAGTAAGCCGTCTGGTTAGGTACAGCGGGTGAGCGACGGCAGCCCGATCCGCTGGCCCGCGGAGCACCGCCCGGAGGTCTCGCGGTTCCTCGCCGTCAACGAACTGCAGATGGCGGCCGAGCCCGAGGACGTCTTCTCCTGCCTCTGCCGGCCGGATCTGTGGCCGACCTTCTACGGCAACGCCCGCCTGGTCAAGCATCTCGACGGCCCATGGCCGCGAGTCGAGCTCGGCAGCCGTTTCCGCTGGCTCACCTTCGGCGCCCTGATCACCTCAGAGGTGGTCGAGTACGACCCCAGCGAGCGCCTCGCCTGGTCGGCCAGCGGCATCGGTAGCCGCGGCCACCACGCCTGGCTGCTGCGCCGCCAGGAGGGCGGCACATTCGTTCACACCGAGGAGACCCAGCGCGGCTGGGGGATCGCGATCGTCAAACCGGCACTGCGCCCGCTGATGGTCCGCCAGCATCAGCGCTGGCTCGAAGGGCTGGCCGGTGTTGCCGCCCAGGGGCCTCCGCCGCCTTGAGCTACGACGAGCTCCGCGAGCGCCTCGGCCGGATCAACGACCTGAGCCGGGCGGCGTCACTGCTCGCCTGGGACGAGCGGACAATGATGCCGAAGGCGGGAGCCGAGGCCCGCTCCGAGCAGCTCGCCACCCTGGCCCGGGTGCGCCACGAGATGTTCACCGACGAGGCGATCGGCCGCCTGATCGAGGAGGTGCGCGCCGGCCTCGACCCCGACGCCGAGCCCGGCTCCTCGATCGAGGCCGACCTGGCTCGGGTCGTGGCCCGCGACTGGGAGAAGGCCCGCCGGGTCCCGGCCGAGCTCCGCGCCGAGCTCGCCCGCACCACCTCGATCTCCGAGCACGCTTGGGTGGAGGCAAAGCGGGAGTCCGACTTTGGCGCCCTGCTGCCGCACCTGGAGGAGAACGTGGAGCTCACCCGCCGCTACGCCGACTGCTTCGAGGGCTTCGAGGGCTTCTCCCATCCCTACGACCCGCTGCTCGACGAGTACGAGCCCGAGATGAGCACCGAGGAGATGCGGCGAGTGCTCGGCGAGCTGCGCGAGGGCCTGGTGCCAATCGTGCGCGGAGCGACCGACGGGAACGGCGGTGAAGCCGACGGCGGCACCGGCGACGACTGCCTCCATGGCGACTTCCCGGAGGAGGCGCAGCGGAAGCTCGTCTCCGAGCTGATCTCCGAGCTGCCCTTCCCCGAGGCCTCCTGGCGCCTCGACCCGACAGAGCACCCGTTCGCGACCTCGGTCGGGCACGGCGACGTGCGCCTCACCACCCGCTATGACGAATCCAACCTTGGGATGGCGCTGTTCAGCGCCCTGCACGAGTCGGGACACGGCCTCTACGAGGCGGGTGTCGACCCCGAATTGGCGCGAACCCCGCTGGCGTCCCCCCGCTCGCTCGGGCTGCACGAGTCACAAAGCCGGCTCTGGGAGAACTGGGTCGCCCGCGGGCGCCCCTACCTCGAGCGGCTGCTGCCGAAGCTGCGCGAGGCCTTCCCCGATGGCTTCGGGGCGGTCGAGGTCGAGAGGCTGGTTCGGGACTCGAACCGGGTCGAGCGTTCCCTGATCCGGATCGAGGCGGACGAGGTCACCTACAACCTCCACATCCTGATCCGCTTCGAGCTGGAGCTGGAGATCTTCGAGGGCGGGCTGGCGCTCGCTGAGCTGCCGGAGGCCTGGAACGAGCGCTACCGCGAATACCTCGGGCTCGAGGTGCCGGACGATGCCCACGGTGTGCTCCAGGACGTCCACTGGGCGGCGGGAGCGTTCGGCTACTTCCCCACCTACAGCCTCGGCAACGTAATCGCCGGTCAGCTCTGGCGGGCGGCCAAAGCCGACATCTCCGACCTCGAGGGACGGATCGGTGCCGGCGATCTGTCGGCGCTCGGCGGGTGGCTACGCGACCGGGTCCATCGCCACGGCCGTCGACTCTCGCCGGCGGAGATCCTGGAGCGGGCCGGCTGCGGCGTGCTCTCGGTCGAGCCCCTGCTCGATCGCCTGCGCACGCGGCTGCCCGCCCGCTCCATCTAGGAGCGCACCGGTCCACGATCACAACGGGTCGCATTACCCCGGAAATTGCGGGTATCTTCCGCATGGAATGCGCGTCGTCACGGGGCACAATGGGATCTTCAGTGGATGGACCCGCGCGGGAAGCCACCGGGTCTACGTTCGCGTTCCCACCGCGATGAAGGAGCGCGCCGCGTCCAGCAACGGTGACGGGCTCGGCTATGAGGGGGCGCCGATCGTCCTCGTCCACGGGATCGGGGCCTCGAGCCGCTCGCTGAAGCCGATCATCCACGCGCTTGGCGAAGAGCACGCTGTCTATGCCCCCGATCTACCGGGCTTCGGCCTCAGCGACTTCCCCATCCATCCGCTCGACGTGCCGGGGCTGGCCGAGGCGCTGCGGCGCTGGATGCTCGAGAACCAGATCGTGTCGGCGGCCGTTGTCGCCGTCTCGTCCGGCTCCCAAGTCGCGGTCGACCTGGCTGCCCGCTACCCGGAGCTGGTCGAGAGGCTCGTCCTCTACGGCCCGACGATCGATCCCGCCGGGCGTGCTCCCCTGCGGCTCGCGAGCCGCTGGGCGCGGGGCGCGATCTTCGCCTCCCCGGCGCTGGCGCCCCACCTCGTCCACGACCTGATCGACGCCGGCCCCTGGCGCGCCGTCCGTAGCCTGAAGATGGCCCTCGAGGATCCGATCGAGTCGAAGCTCCCCGCGGTCGAAGCCCCGACCCTGGTCGTCCGCGGGAGCCACGACCAGCTCGTGCCGCGGGGCTGGGCGGAGCGGGTGGCCGAGCTGATCCCCGAGGCCGAGCTCGCCTCCGTCCGCGGCGGTCACGTCCCGGGGCCCCGAACGGCAGCCCGCCTGGCGCCGCTGATCGAGCGCTTCGTCTTCCAGCAATCCGATGAGCCCGCCGTGGAATACGCGGCGCGGGGCAACGGAGCCAGGGGTTTGGACTAGCCGCGCGCAGCCGCGGACGTACCGCGACCGGTTTTCGGGGGATTACGTAATCGAAAAATTGGGGTAATCACTTGATTACCTAATGCCAGCGCACGCTGACAAGAACGGCGGCAGGACATCCGAGCGCCTCGTCAACGCGGGCATTCGGCTGAAGAGTCGCTTCATGGAGGGAATCGTCGACCGCGCCTACGGCGAGGTGACCGGATTCATCCGCCAGAAGATGGACAACGGCGAGCTCCCCGAAGCGGACGCCGAGGCGCTTGCGGTGATGATCACCGGCTCGTTGCTCGGCTACACCCTCGAGCACGACGTCTTCGGGCGCGACCCGGCCGGCGCCGACGAGGAGCAGTTCATATCGGCGCTGGTCGACGCCTGCATGGCGGTCGGAGGACAACCCCGAAGGGAGAGGAGCAGCTGATGGAGGAGATCGAGCGACACCGCGGGCTTATCCGTTTCGCGCTGATCTACATGGCGGTCGCGGTCGGTCTGGTTGCGGCCTGGATCCTGATCGCGCCGAAGCACTTCTATGACGAGTTTCCCGGGCCCAGCCACTGGGTCTCCGCGCTGCCACCGTACAACGAGCATCTGATCCGGGACTTCGGCTCGGCGGGCCTGGGGCTGGCGGTGCTCGCCGGCCTCGCGGCCGTCTGGATGGAGCGTCGGCTGGTGCAGGCGGCCGCGGTCGCGCTCTTCCTCGGCTCGCTCCCGCATGCGATCTACCATTTGACCACCACCGAGGCCTACTCGACCGCCGACAACCTCTTCAGCTTCGCCGGGCTCTACCTGGAGGTGCTTCTGCCGCTGCTGATCCTCTACCTGGCCAGCGGAGCCCGCCAGGCTACCGCCGAGGTCCCTTCTGCTTCTGCCTCGACCGCAACCCGAACGACTCCGAAGGAGGCATGACCATGGCACGGATCGAGGCACCCGAGAAGCCGGGTCCACTCACCCCCCGAGAAGCTGAAGATGCTCGCCGAGCTGAAGGCGAGCGCGGCTCGAGTACGCCGAGGGCATCAGCCGCACCTCGGTCGAGGTACCCGACGAGGTCTTCGATCGCCTTCGTGAGCGCTTCGACGAGCCCCAGATCGTCGAGCGAACGTCTGACTTGACTAGGAGCGGAGGCCCTGGCGGACCTTGCGCACCGCGGCGATCGAGGTGCTGCAGGCCTTCGCGATC
>JBOGZE010000364.1:0-2314 GCA_050697055.1 Solirubrobacterales bacterium | reverse complement strand
GCGGAGCACCGCCTAAGATCACGGGGGTAGTGGGTGATCTCGGCAAGCTTCAGGCGGACTACGAACTGTTCGAACTGTTCGCAGACGAGCTGGACCGACCGGAGCAGCGCTGGGTCTGCGACGGCTGCGACCGCTGGGGCGGGATGGAGGTCTGGGTAGACAGGCGCGCCGTCAAGAAGGAGAAGGTCGACGGCGTCCTCTTTTCGTTCCAGGGCATCGGTACCAACCCAGATCCGCCTCGGCACCCGACCATCTATCGGTGCCCGGAGTGCGGCCACGAGCATGAAGGGCCGCCCGCGCTCAAACGCCCGACCTAGTACCGCCACTCCTCTCCGCCACTCCCGGCGGCGGCGTCGCCTGGCGCCGGCAAGGAACGTGAACTCGCGGGCAAGATCGCGCGTCATCGGACCGGCGCCTTCCCTCGAATGGGCAGGAGGTCGCCTCCCTGCCCATTGACAGGGGCGACGACGCGGGGCATGGTCCGCTTCGCAGCAGGCTTTGCGGGCCCCTCCGTTCGCCTGCCTGTTCCGCAGGCGTCCAGGAAGGCGGCCACCTTCGCGGGCTCGAATCCGAGCCGGGGTCGCTCGCCATCGCCGAGCCGCACGGCGCCCAGCTCGTCGGCGTGGCGGTAGACCCACTCGCGCGAGCGGCCGAGCCGACGCGCCACGTCGGCGGCGTCAAGCAGCGGCGCATCCTCGCGGAGCAGCTCGACCACGCGGCGGGCGATTTGCTCGACCAGCTCGTCGGTGACCGCGGTGTTCATGAAACCGTCGCCCCCGAATGAGCGGCACTCGTCAGGGGGCGCCGCCACTAGCGAGCGCGAGTGCCCGGCCGGTGCAGCCGGGGCGGGTCGCAGGTTGGCAAGTTGGCGCGCCCGCTTCTCGGGGTCGCGACTTAGCGGCATCTGGGCCCTCGTAGAATTCGACTGTGTCCGAGCACCACGACGATGCGGTACTGCTCCAACTCGGGCCGGTGACCGTCCGGGGCGAAACTGGACTTGAAGGTTCGAGCGCCCGCCGCGGAGGGCCGGGCCGAGGCTCCGACTCCCCCGATCAGCATCTCGTCGCCTCCGCATGTCGACGCCCGGGTCCCCGAGATGACGTGGCTTATGGGCTCCACGACCTTCGGCATGATGATTGGGTCCCTGGCCGGGAAGTCGGGAGCAGTGATCGGCGGCGCCGTCGGTTTCGTCTGGGGCAAAAAGCAGTGGAACGGGACCCGGTGAGTACCCCACGTAGTACCTCGACCCGGAAACCGCTCACTCATGGGGCGAACCTCCTGGTTCGCTGCCCGGCGCCGGGTACTTTCGGTACGGCACCGGCCCCCGCTCAAGCCCGGCCACGAACGCACGAATCGACGGCTCGGCGTAGCGGTAGTAGCGGCCGAGCTTGACGTGCGGCAGCCGGCCCGCCCGCGTCTCGGCGTAGATCCACGACTTCGGCACGGAGAGCAACTCCGCCACCTGGTCGGCGGTGAGCAGCTGGCCCGAGCCGTTCGACCGTTCCCGTGCCGCCTCGTCGATCGCAGGGGTGGCGTTCATGTAACCGCCCTCGAATCGAAAGCGGTCACGAGAGGGGCCGTCGCGGACTGGATCGTCGAACTTCGCATCCGAGCCCAGCTCGGCCCTGAGGATGATGAGCCGGCCTTGCCCGAAACTTCGGAGCCGGAAGGCGGCGGAAGGCGCCGAGATACCGGTCACTACGCAGCGCAGCTTCGGCTAGCCAAGATCGCCAAGAAAGGAGGGCTCGACGTCTGGATTGCCAGGAACGAGCGGAACACAGTCGTCGACGGCGAGCGACTCGGTGCCTTCTCGGAGGACGCGCTGCCCGAGGGTGCGCCGGCGGACGTGAGGCGGACGATCGAGCTCATCGACGTCGTCTGGATCGGGCGCAATCTGTACGTCGCAGCTTTCGAGATCGAGACCACGACCCCGGTCTTCACGGGACTTCAACGTATGGGCGACCTCATCGCGGCCGCGCCGAACTTTCGGATCAGCCTGTACGTGATCGCTGGGGAGAGCAGGCGCGAGAAGGTCTTCAGCGAGCTCACCCCTCCGCTATTCCGCTACGGGCTCGATCCTCCGCTGGAAGAGTTCTGCCGCTACATCTCTCTGGAGGCGCGGCCTACGAGAACTACGGCGAGAGCCCAGGCCTCGACGCGGCGCGGTTGGTGGACGAGATCGGCGAGGCCGCACAGTAGTCGTCGATTCGCGGGAGCTAGTACCCCCGGTAGTACCTCGCGTCCGCTCCCGATTCGGATCAGTATCGAGAAACCCCCGCCTTAGCGGGGGCTTCGTGAGGGGTGAGCGACCGGA
>JBOGZE010000363.1:0-2168 GCA_050697055.1 Solirubrobacterales bacterium | reverse complement strand
GCCGCCTGCTTCTGCTGCTCTGTTGCCGCCTCCATCACTCGAGCTCCGTTCCGGTCCGGGCCGAGACCCGCTTGCGCTTGTCACCGCTGCGCTCGATCCGGACCCGGGTGGGCTTGTTGTCGGAGGGATCGAGCAGCATCACGTTGGAGACGTGGATCGGGCCCTCCTTCTCGATGATCCCGCCGACCTCGCCGCCCTTCTGGGCGTCCTTGACCGAGCGCGGCCGCTGGTGCCGCTTGACGATGTTGAGCCCCTCGACGTAGACGAACCCGCGCTTCGGCTCGGTCCGGATCACCTTGCCGGTCTTGCCGCGGTCCTTGCCACCGACCACGATCACGCTGTCGTCCTTGCGCACTCTCATCAGCGGTGCCTCCTTCCGCGGCAGTGCGCCTCAGCCGAGCGAAAACCGAGCTGGTCGAGGACGCAGGGCGCAGCCTTTGCTGGAAGCAAAGGCAAGCCCGAGGACGAAGAGCCAGCGAAGGTTTGCAGCCGGCTGAGGTGTGCTGTCGTGGGAGGAGTCACCGCTAAAGGACCTCCGGAGCGAGGGAGACGATCCGCATGAAGTTCTTCTCGCGGAGCTCGCGGGCGACCGGCCCGAAGATCCGGGTGCCGCGGGGGGCGCCCTGAGGGTCGATCAGGACGGCGGCGTTCTCGTCGAAGGCGATGTAGGTGCCGTCCTGGCGCCCGAGCTGCTTCCGGGTGCGGACGACCACAGCCTCGACTACCTCGCCCTTGCGGACTCCCCCATGCGGGGTCGCCTGCTTCACGGTTGCGGTGATCACGTCGCCGACCCGCGCGTAGCGGCGGTGAGAACCGCCCTTCACCCGGATGCAGAGGATCTCGCGGGCGCCGGAGTTGTCGGCCACCCTCAGCTTTGACTCCTGCTGGATCATCGCGACGCCCTCACTTCGCCTTCTCCAGAACCTGGACCAGGCGCCAGCGCTTGGTGCGCGAGAGCGGCCGGGTCTCGACCACCCGGACGAGGTCGCCCTGATTGGCCTCGTTGCGCTCGTCGTGGGCATGCAGGGTGCTCGAGTGGCGAATGATCTTCTCGTAGCTGGTGTGCCGCCGGACGACGTCGATCTGGACGGTGATTGTCTTGTCGGGCTTGTTCGAGACCACCCGGCCCTGCCGGACCTTGCGGCCCGCCGAGCGCCGCTCCGCCGGCGGGGTGCCCTCGCCGCGACCGCCCTTGCCCCGCTGCTTCTGCCGGTAGGAGCTCCGACGCCGCCTTGCCAGGGCGCGGCGCTGGGCGCGCTCGGCCGCACGCTCGTCGGCGCTGCGCTGAGGACCGGCCTCGCCGGAACGCCGCGAGCGCTCCAGGCGGCGGCGGGTCTTCCAATCGCCAACCTCCTCGGCCCCATCCCCGGCTTCGCCTGCAGGGGCCTCTTCCTCAGCTGAGGCCTCCTCAACGGAGGCCTCGTCCTCCGCAGGGGCCTCTTCGGCAGGAGCCTCCGCCTCCGCCTCGGGAGCATCCTCGGCTTCGGCAACCTTCTCCTCGGCCTCGGGAGCCTTCTCCCCAGCCTCAGCAGCCACGTCCTCGGCTTCGCCTGCGGGCGTATCCGGGCTCTCTGGCTCTTCCTGCTTCTCGTTCTTCTCTTCCTCAGCCATCACGCTCTCAGCTCTCGCTCGAGGTCGATTCCGCGTTCCTTGGCCACGGTCAGCAGCCTGGCGACGTCGCGGCGCGCCTCGCCGATCCGCGAGGTGTTCTCCAGCTCGCCGGTGGCGTGCTGGAGGCGGAGGGCGAACTGCTCCTCGCGCGCCTGCCGCAGGCGCTCGACCAGCTCGTCGTCACGCATGTTGTGTGCCTCGGATGCCTTCATCGCCTTAGCTCTGCTCCGCGCCTTCGCGGCGGACGATCTTCGTCCTGATCGGAAGCTTGTGGCCCGCCAGCCGCATCGCGTCCTTCGCCAGGTCCTCGGGAACGCCCGCCAGCTCGAACAGCACCCGTCCGGGCTTGACCACGGCGACCCAGCCCTCCGGGTTGCCCTTGCCGGAGCCCATCCGCGTCTCGGCAGGTTTCTTGGTCACCGGCTTGTCCGGAAAGATGTTGATCCAGACCTTGCCCCCACGCTTGATCTTCCGGGTCATCGCGACGCGGGCGGCCTCGATCTGGCGGTTGGTGATCCAGCCGCGGTCGAGCGCCTTCAGCCCGTACTCGCCGAAGG
>JBOGZE010000362.1:0-1643 GCA_050697055.1 Solirubrobacterales bacterium | reverse complement strand
CACCCCGACCGGGGCGATCACCGAGTTCAGCGCCGGGCTCAACCCGGACAGCTTCCCGGTCGGGATCGCCCCGGGCCCGGACGGAAACCTCTGGTTCACCGACCGCGGCGCCACGAGGGCGATCGGGCGGATCGGGGCCGGCGCGTCGCCGGCGTCCCTCGTGGCCCCTGGTGTGTTCGGATCCGGGGAGGAGGGAACGCAGCAGAGCTGTGGCGGCGATCGCTGGGCCACCTGGGCCGGACAGCAGCCCACCCAGAACTCCGCCGCCTCCTCGCCCCCGGGGGTGCAGTGGCTGCGCGACGGGGCCCCGCTCGGCGGCGAGACCGCGCAGAGTTACACGCCGGTGGCCGGCGACGTCGGCCACCTGCTCGCCTGCACGGTGGCGGTCAACTACCCGCTGCTGAACGTCACCGCCTGGGCGACCAGCGACAGCGTCACCGTGATCCCCCAGGCGACGGGGCCGAGTGGACCGCAGGGGCCGGCGGGCCCACAGGGCGCGCAGGGACCCCCCGGCCGCGATGCCACGGTCACCTGCAAGGTCAAGGGCAAGAGGAAGGTGAAGTGCAAGGTCGCCTTCAGCTCGGCCGCCGGTGTAAGGAAGGCCCGCCTCTCGCGCAGCGGCGTCACCTACGCCGAGGGCAAACCGGCGCCCAGCGGCGGCAAGCTCGTGCTCCGCTTCCGCTCCAAGCTCCGGCTGAAGCCCGGCCGCTACACCCTGACCGTCGTCCAGCACCTCGACGGGCGGAGGGTCGTCACGAAGAGCGCCGTGCAGGTTCGCTGAGGGCTGCTGCCCCGGGCTTCTCCTTTCGCGTGCAAGGGGTCGCGAGCGAAGCCGGAGCCAATGAAAGGCTGCTGCTCCTCTCCCCACAAAGCGGCGCCTCCGATGAGTAAGAACAGGTGGTAGCAAGGCCCGAGAACCGTCTGGACGGCTACCAGCCAGCTACCAGTTGGCATTGAATTCGAGCGTTGCCGGCTGGCCACACCTTGGTTCAAGAGTTGGCGCACGTGCCTCAGATGCAGCCGAAACTCCCCTGTGTCGCGATCTGACGCGATCTGACGGGGAGTCCCTACCGATGGGCGCAACTGGGCTCGAACCAGTGACCTCCAGCTTGTCGAGCTGGCGCTCTCCCAACTGAGCTATGCGCCCGGTGGAGACAAGTTAGCAACGGCTTCGCCATCAGATCGCGGCCACAAGCGGCGCCCCGCATAAGTCGCTACGGCTTCGCCTTCGCTCCTAAAGCGAGCGGCCTTGTGGCCGCTAGGCAACGGGCGCGGTCGGCGCCTGCGCCCTTCCCGGGGCCTCCCCGAGGAGGCCCTTGGCCCGCATCGTCACCATGTATGTCTCCAGGGTGTCGTACTGCGGCTGCCAGCCCGCCGTCGACTTGAGCTTCTCGGTCGAGACCACCCACGGATAGCGGATGAAGTCGAGGTTGCCGGGCGGCGCCTCGGTGCGCGGGATGTGCAGGCGCCAGAGGACGGCGCTGAGGCGCTTCATGTTCTTCAGTGAGATCTCGCGGGTCTTCTTCCCGATCATCTCGGCGGCGCGCCGCCAGGTGAGAAGCCCGTCACCGGCGAGGTTGAAAGCGCCGGGATGCTTCCCGTCGAGGAGGGCGAACAGGGCCGAGACGACGTCGTCCTCGTGT
>JBOGZE010000361.1:0-2599 GCA_050697055.1 Solirubrobacterales bacterium | reverse complement strand
CGGAGGGGTCGGGGACCGCGGCGCAGTCGCCGATCGCCCAGACGCCCTCCTGCCCCTCCACCCGGAGATGGTCGTCGACCCGCACCCGCCCACGCTCGTCCAGCGGCACCGAGAGGTTCTTGAGGCTCGGATGCGGCCGCACCCCGGCGGTCCAGACCACCGTCCTGGTGGGCACCGTCTCCCCAGTCGACAGGGTCGTGCTGTCCTCAGCCACTGCCTCGATCGTCGTCCCCAGGCGGACCTCGATCCCCCGGCCGCGGAGCTGGCGCACCGCGTACTCGGCCAGCGAGAGGTCGATCTCGGGCAGCACTCGCTCGGTCGCCTCGACCAGGATCCATCGCATCCCGTGGAGCCGGGCCCGTGGGTAGGCCTCCATCGCGTCGGCGGCGAAGTCCTGGAGCTCGGCCAGCGCTTCGAGCCCGGCGTAGCCGCCGCCGACGAAGGCGTAGGTGAGGAGCTGCTCGCGGCGGGTCGGGTCCTCGGTCGCGTTCGCCAGCTCCAGGGTCTCGACCACGTGGTTTCGGAGCCAGATCGCATCGGCGAGGCTCTTGAAGCCGATCGCGTGCCGATCGAGGCCTGGCACGGGCAGGGTGCGCGAGACCGAGCCGACCGACAGGACCAGCTGGTCGTAGCGCATCTCCTCGGTCTCACCGTCGTGCATGCGGAGCTCGACCGTGCGGGAGGCGGGGTCATGGGCGGTGACCGCGCCCAGCCGCAGGTAGGCCCGCTTGAGGATCTCCCGCAGCGGCGTGACCACATGGCGCGGCTCGAGCAGCCCGGCCGCCGCCTCGGGCAGGAACGGCGTGTAGAGGATGAAGTTGACGTCGTTGACGAGGACCAGGCGGGCGGATTGCTTCGGCAGTAGCCGCTCGAGCTCCCGGGCGCAGGTCGCTCCCGCGAAGCCACCGCCGGCGATCACGACGTTCCAGGCCATGAGCCAAGTATGACCCAGCCCGCGGCGCTTGTAACAGCTTGTTACAGCTTTATCCGCATTCCAGAGCCATTTGCGGGACTAGTGGACACATAGCGGTCACGAAAAAGCCCGCCGCGGTGGGCGGGCCCTTCGCGCTCGCGAGCGGCTTCCGTTCAGACCTCGATGACGGCGTAAGCCACTATGAGTCCCACAATCATGAGCACCAAGACGACTTCCACAAACATGAGGAGCCCAGAGTTTTCTCGCCTTCCTTCCATTTGATCACCACCTTTCTTGCCGTTCGTAATTCTTGCGACCGGTCGGCCGGACTGTCAAGCCAACTCGAAATCCGCCTAGGGGACGCCCATCAGCCTGTGAGCGCGGCTGCCACGCGCTCCGCCGCGACCTCGTCTGACTGCGGCAGCAGGTGGGCATACGTCCCGAGCACGATCTGCGGCGTGTCCCCCAGCCTCGCGGCCACGATGTGGACCGGGGTGCCACTAGTCAGCATCAGCGTCGCCGCCGTGTGGCGCAAGGTATGGAGCGTCCAGATGGGGATCCCGGCCGCCTTGCGGTGGCGGCGGAACCAATCGGTGAGCCGCTGCGGGTTGATCGGGCCGCCGAGCTCGTCGCAGAAGACCAGGTCCTCATCGGCGTAGGCATCGGCGGCGAAGTCCCGCTCGAGCAGCTGGGCACCGCGGTGCGTCCGCAGCGCCTCCACCGTTTCGGCGTCAAGCGCGATCGTGCGGCGCGAGCGGGCGGACTTGGGCGGGCGGAAGCTGACGCCGCCGGGGGTGGGCATGAGTTGCTGGCTCACTTCCAGGCGGGCTGTGTCCAGATCGAGCGCCCGCCAGGTGAGTCCCGCGAGCTCGCCACGCCTCATGCCGCTGGTGGCCGCCAATCGCCACAGCGCGAAGAGGCGATCGTCGCGGACGTGCTCGAGGAAGCGGGAGAGTTCCGACGCCGTCCACGCTTGTGCACGTGCTCGAGCACTGCGCGGCGGGTCGGCCGAGGCGGCCGGGTTCCGCGCGATCCGATCCCAGCGCACGGCGTCCTTGAAGGCACGGTGACAGACGGCGTGCACAAGCTTGATCGTGGAGGCCGAGAGGCCATCCTCCTCGTGCGCACGGTAGAGCGCGTTCAGGTCGCCGCCTGAGGGCGTCTGTAGACGCCTCTGGCCGATCGCGGGCACGATGTAACGGTCCACCATCCGGGCGTACATCCGAGCGATTGTCGGGCGCACGGTGCGCGAGGCGTGGGGCAACCATGCGTCCTCGAAGAAGGCGCGGACCGTCAGCTTCGACGGCGAGACGTAGACGTTGTCGCGGATTCGTGTTGTCTGCTCGGCGAGCCACTCCTGCGCCTCGCGGCGGGTGCGGAAACCACCCTTGCGCCGCTGACGACGACCGCCGTCGCTGGGCTCGTCGTAGCGGACAGTCCAGGTCGAGCCGCGCTTGTCGATTGAACCGCGCATCAGAGCAACTTCTCCGGCCTTCGCTCCTTCTCCTCAAGGACAGCACGGATCTCACGTAGCTGCTTCTCGATGTCGAACAGCTTGCCCTCAAGCTTCTGAACATCTTCCCGCGAGGCGGGCGCCTCCAGCCACTTGACGTATGCCTCGCCGGCAGCGCTCTCAGGATCGTAACGGGCTAAACCCGGTACCACCCCAGCCGGATTCTCTTACAC
>JBOGZE010000360.1:0-4026 GCA_050697055.1 Solirubrobacterales bacterium | reverse complement strand
GGTCGCACGAGGAGGGCTCCCCAAAATGGTTTTCGCGAGCGAAGCGAGCGGCCCTCCGAGGGCGAGCCTCACCGGCCCCCAACGCCGCCTCCGCCTGACACACGACGGCCGCCTGATCGCGGTCGCGCGCCCAGATGGAGAGAATCTGCGCCCTGAGGTAGTGCTCATTTGACTATCCAGGTAACGAGACTCCCCGATGCGCAGCCGAAAGACCGGCACGTCGCGATCGGCGTGTTCGACGGCGTCCACAAGGGGCACCAGGCGGTGATCGACGACGCGGACACGGTGCTGACCTTCGATCCGCACCCGCTGACGGTGATCCACCCGGAGGCGGCGCCGAAGCTGATCATGCCCGCCGACGTGAAGCGCGACGTGCTCGATGGACTCGGAGTGGAGGAGGTGGTGGTGATCCCCTTCGACCTCGAGTTCTCGAAGCTGACCGCCGAGGACTTCATCGAGAGGATCCTGATCGAGCAGCTCGGCGCCAAGCGGGTCTCGGTTGGGGAGAACTTCCGCTTCGGGGCGAAGGCGAAGGGGGACCCCACGATGCTCGCCTCGCACGGGGAGTTCGAGACCCGGGTGGTCCCCCTGGTCGAGGTCGACGGCGAGACCGTTTCCTCCAGCCGGGTGAGGGCGCTGGTCGCCGCGGGCGAGGTTGAGGCGGCGATGCACTGCCTGGGAGCCCCCTTCATGCTCGAGGGCGAGGTGGTGGAGGGCGACAAGCGCGGTCGCGAGCTTGGATTTCCCACCGCCAACGTCGTGCCTGACGACCGACTGGTGGTTCCCGGGCACGGTGTCTATGCGGCGTTTGCGAACGGGCATCCCGCCGCGGTAAACGTGGGGATTCGGCCGACCTTCGAGACTGGGCGGGGGCTACTGGTCGAGTCCTTTCTGATCGACCACGAGGAGGATCTCTATGGCAAGAACCTGCGGGTTGCCTTCGTCAGCCGGCTGCGAGGAGAGCGTAGGTTCCCGAGCGCCGAGGACCTGATCGCCCAGATGCATCGCGACGTCGCCGATGCCCGCGAGGTCTGCGCCCGCTACGAGCGCGCCTCCGCCTGACCGCTAATCTTTCCGTCGTGCCGCTGACCAAGGACAGAAAGGCCGAGCTGATCGGCAAGTACGGGCGCTCCGGCGAGGACACAGGCTCCGCCGAGGTCCAGATTGCCCTTCTCACCGCCCGCATCAACGAGCTCACCGAGCACCTGCGCGCCCACAGCAAGGACCATCACTCCCGGCGCGGGCTGTTGATGATGGTGGGCAAGCGCCGCCGCCTGCTCCGCTACCTGGAGAGCAGCGACCTCGAGCGCTATCGCTCGCTGGTCGGCGAGCTCGGCCTGCGCCACTAGCGAGGACGCAGTGATCGAGCCGGGCGCCGAGGCCCCCGACTTCGCCCTCCCCGACCAGGACGGCAACGAGGTGTCGCTCGGCGACTTCGCCGGCCGCAAGCTGGTCCTCGCCTTCTACCCGCTCGATTTCAGCCCGGTCTGCACGGACCAGCTCAGTCTCTACCAGGAGGTGCTCTCAGAGATCGAGGAGAAGGGGGGGACGCTGGCGGGCGTCAGCGTCGACTCCAAGTACTGCCACCGGGCCTTCCGGGAGCGCCTCAATCTGACCATGCCGCTGCTCGCCGACTTCAACCCCAAGGGAGAGGTCTCCCGCGCTTACGGCGCCTGGATCGAGGAGGTCGATCACGGCAATCGCTCCCTGGTCCTGGTCGAGGACGGCGTGGTGCGCTGGTCATTTGCCTCGCCGTCCCCCAAGGAGATCCCCGGCGCCAACCTGATCTTCGACGCCCTCGAGAGCTGAGCCGTACCGGGCGAGTCGGGACGCGCAAGATGCCGGCCTCCAACCTCGATCTCGCCCGCGAGGCACTTGACGCCTTCAGCCGCGGCGATTTCCAGGGCTGCATATCGATGATGGATCCCAAGGTGGAATGGCATCTCGTCTTTCCGCTGCCCGACTTACCGCCCGAGAAGACCGTGTTCCGGGGTCGCGACGAGGTCTGGGACCTCTTCAGGGTCTTTCGCGACGTGTGGGACGAGCTCACGATCGAGCTCGAGGAGGCTGTCCACGACGAAGGGGATCTGCTGATCATCCGGGTCCGCTTCCGAGGTCAGGGTCACGGCAGCGGGGTGCAGGTCGACCGAGTGGTGTTCCTGCTGCAGGAGCTCCGAGACGAGAAGCTGTTGCGCCAGCTTCCATTCGAGAGCGAGGCCGAGGCGAGGCGGGCGGCTGGGCTCGACGATGGGTGAGCTGACCAGCGCCGAACTGCCCCCGATCGGTGCCGACGACCATGTCACGGGGGAGGGGGTGGAGGCGATCGTCTACGCCGACTTCGGCTGCCCTCACTGCGCCAAAGTCTGGGTGCAGATCCGGGAGCTTTCCCTGCGCCTGTGCTTTCGCCACTTCCCGATGGCCGCCAAGCACCCGCGGGCACCCGCGCTCCACGCCGCCGCCGAGGCGGCCGGCCTCCAGGGAGCGTTCTGGGCGATGTGCGACTCCCTTTACGAGGATCGCGGCAGGGTCGACGACCCACACCTCTGGGATCGGGTCGAGCGCTTCGGGCTGGACCTCGAGCGCTTCGAGCGGGATCGGCGCTCGGACGCGGTTTCCGAGCGAGTGCGGCGCGACTTCGAGAGCGGAATCAGGGCAAGCGTGGCCGGAACCCCGACCGCATTCGTCGAGGGCGGCCAGATCCAGGACCAGGTCGGCGAGCGGCTGACTGCAATCGTCGCCCGCTAAGCTGCCTACCGACAGAGAACGAGAGTTCTAAAGCGAAAGAGCCGCCATCCGGGCGGCTGAAGGGACACTCCCATATGAGCATGTTCGATGTGAGCCGCGTCTCGGCGGAGGTAGGCGGCAAGGAAATCTCCTTCGAGACCGGGAAGCTCGCCAAGCAGGCGAGCGGAGCCGTTGTCGTCCGTTCCGGCGACACGATGGTCCTCTGCACAGCGACGGCCGGAAACGACCGCGACGTCGACTTCCTGCCGCTGACGGTGGATGTCGAGGAGCGCCACTACGCCGCGGGCAAGATCCCGGGCTCCTTCTTCCGCCGCGAGGCACGGGCAGGGGAGAAGGCGACGCTCACCGCCCGCATGATCGACCGGCCGATCCGCCCGCTCTTCCCGAAGGGGTGGCACCGCGAGACCCAGCTTGTCTGCCAGCCGATGTCGGTCGATCACGTTCACCCCTATGACATCCTCGCGATGAACGGCGCCTCCGCCGCCCTCGCGATCTCGGAGATCCCGGTCAGCAAGCACGTCGGCTCGGTCCGGGTCGGCAAGCTCGACGGCGACTTCGTCGTCAACCCCGGGGAGGAGCGGCTCGAGGAGCTGGAGCTCGACCTGATCGTCGCCGGCACCGACGAGGCGATCCTGATGGTCGAGGCCGGCGCCAGCGGGGTCAGCGAGGCGGAGATCCTCGATGCGCTCGACATCGCCCACACCGAGATCAGGAACCTTTCCGCCGCGATGGAGGAGCTGCGCGGCAAGGCCGGCAAGGAGAAGATCGAGATCGAGGAGCCGAAGATCGACGAGGAGCTGCTCTCCTCGATCCAGGGCTCCCACGGCGAGAAGCTCGACGCTGCGACCCGGGTCGAGGGCAAGCTCGAGCGCCAGGACGCGATCAACGAGATCGAGGCCGAGGTGCTGGAGCAGTACGCCCCCGCCGGCGAGGATGACGAGGCCGACCGCGAGCGCGCCGCCGCGGTCAAGGCTGCCTTCGCGAAGCTGGAGAAGGACCTGATTCGCCGCCGGATCGCGGTGGACAAGAAGCGTCCCGACGGCCGCGCTCAGGATGAGATCCGGCCGATCGAGACCGAGATCGACATCGCTCCGCGCGTCCACGGCTCGGCGCTGTTCACCCGCGGGGAGACCCAGATCCTCTCCAACGTAGCGCTCGGCACCAGCCGGATGGACATGCGGGTCGACAACCTCGGCCTCCAGGATACGAAGCGCTTCTGGCACCACTACAACTTCCCGCCCTTCTCGGTCGGGGAGGCGGGCTTCATGCGAGGCCCGAAGC
>JBOGZE010000359.1:0-9121 GCA_050697055.1 Solirubrobacterales bacterium | reverse complement strand
CGTTGTCGACGTTGCTCATGTCGCGGCCGGCCGCGAAGACCTGGCGGAAGGCGGCGAGGCTGAACGACACCACGCGCCCCGATTCCTTCGCGT
The DNA here is from genome assembly GCA_050697055.1 of Solirubrobacterales bacterium. Taxonomy (GTDB): domain Bacteria; phylum Actinomycetota; class Thermoleophilia; order Solirubrobacterales; family 70-9; genus CAVVYV01. The sequence goes on along the minus strand of JBOGZE010000359.1, from coordinate 9,028 downwards.
AGATTGCCGCCCGAATCGGGTTGAGGCTGTAGTTGTCCGCGGGCCAGCCCTGCGGGTAGCGAACCTCCGGTAGCCCCCGCTCGGCGGCGCGCCGCTTGATCTCCTCGAGGTCCGCTGGGTTGGGGCCGTCGGGCTGCAGCGACCAGGGCACCTTCCCAATCGCCTGGATCACGTGCCCGTACGAGATCGGCTGCCACTCGGGCTGCTCGGAGCCCGCCTCGGCAAAGACCCCGCTGATCCGCTCGGCCGCCAGATACGAATAGGGCGAGCTGAAGTCGAAATAGAAGATCGCCCGCCCGCCCGCCGGTTCCTCGCTCACCTGGTCCCTCGCTCGATATCGGCGGCAGGACTCCTCATTCCGGCCACCATGTAGTAGACCGCGAGCGCGCCGTTTATCACGAGGACGACGGCCGGGCTGATGAAGGCGACGATCAATGAAACGGCGTAGACCGGGCCACCGATTAGGAAGCGGCGGGAGATGCGCCGGATCTGCTCGTCGGTCAGCTCCACGCCCAGCAGCTCCTTGCGATTGGTGATGTAAGTCCAGAGGAAGGCGTAAGCGATCGACATCGCCACGAACGCGCCGCTGTAGACCGCCGCCGCCACCTCCTCGTCGGCGCCCGACTTGAGGTGCTCGGCGAGCAGCGCGGTCGGGAACGGGATGAAGACGACCGTCATCAGCAGTAGCAGGTTGAGGAAGAGGACCGGCCGGTCCGCCCTCGCGAGATGGTCGATCACCCCGTGATGGTTGACCCAGATGATCCCGATCACCCAGAAGCTGACGAAGAAGGCGGCGAACGAGGGCCACTCCTCCTTGAGCTCGTGCCAGAGGTCATCGCCGGTCGGAACGCCAAGCTCGAGCACCAGCAGGGTGATCGCGATCGCGAAGACGCCGTCGCTGAAAGCCTCGAGGCGGTTGGTCGTCACCCGTGGATCGCCCAGCCGTCCACCGCGCGGGCGGCGTCGAGTACCGCCTCGGAGATGGTCGGGTGGGGGTGGATGATCCGCTCGAGCTCCTGGTAGCCGCCCTCGAGCGCCATCACGTCGACGAACTCGCTGATCATGTCGCAGGCGCGATTGCCGACGATGTGGGCGCCGAGGATCTCGCCGTAGGTGGGATCGCCGACGATCTTCACCAGGCCGGCTCGGTCGTCGTAGACGACGGAGGCGCCGACCCCGCCTAGCTTGAACTTGCCGACCTTGACCTCCCGCCCGGCCTCCTTCGCCTCTGCCTCGGTGAGGCCTACGCTGGCGACCTGGGGGTGGCAGAAGGTTGCCCCGGGGACCAGGTTGATGTCGATCGGATGAGTGGGCTCGCCGGCGGCAGTCTCCACCGCGATCACCCCCTCCTCGGAAGCCTTGTGGGCGAGTGCCGGACCGCGGACGAGGTCGCCGATCGCGTAGACGCCCTCGGCGGCGGTCCGCTGGTATTCGTCGATCTTGATCCACCCGTTCTCCTCGGTCTGCACCCCGGCGGCCTCGAGGTTGAGGGGATCGGTGTCGGGGCGGCGCCCGCCGGCGATCACCAGGTAGTCGGCCTTCAGCTCCTTGTCGCCCGCCTTCACCTTGACGCCGGTCTTCTGCTCGGCGACCTCCTCGACCTTGGTCCCGAGCAGCACCTCCATCCCGTCCTTCTTGAACTGGCGCTCGACCACCCTGGCCATGTCCTTGTCCTCGAGCGGGAGGACCTGATCCAGCATCTCGACCAGGGTCACCTCGACCCCGAGGCGGGCGTAGGCGGAGGCGATCTCGGAGCCCGACGCCCCGGCGCCGGCGACCACCAGCGCCTTCGGGAGCTTCTCCAGCGACCAGGCGCCCCAGGTGTCGAGAACCCGGTCCGAGAACTCGACCCCGGGGATCGGCAGTTCGATCGAGCCGGTGGCGAGGATGATCGCCTTCCCCTCGTGCGTGTCGGATCCCACCTTGACCTTCCCGCCGCCCTCGAGCGAGGCATCTCCGGCGAGGAAGTCGACTTTGTTCTTTTTCCAGAGCATCTTCACGCCGTCCTCGAGCGTCTTCGAGACACTCGCGCGGCGGCTCTGCACCGCCTTCCAGTCGATCGATACCCCGTCCGCCTTGATCCCGAGGTCGGAGCCGTTGCCGTTGACGTCGCTGTAGATCTCGGCCGTATACAGCACCGTCTTCGCGGGGATGCAGGCGTAGTTGAGGCAGCGCCCGCCGGGCTTGTCGCGCTCGACCACGGCGGTCTTCTGCCCGAGCTGGGCGGCGCGAATCGCCGCCACATAGCCACCGGGACCGCCTCCGATCACGATCACGTCATAAGCCGCCATCCCTTTCGACTCTATCGGGCGGGCGGTTCCGGCATCTGGATCCGGGCCATTGCCCGGATCAGGAAGTAGAAGAGCGCCCCCGAGCCCAGCAGGAGTGCGGTGGTGCCGAAGGCCTGCAGGACCGTGGCCACCTGGACGAGGCCGAGGGCGCTGGCGAGCATCGTCAGGACCAGGACCATCTGGAAGCCGAGCACCGCCCAGTAGCGGGCGCGGTACATGCCCCAGGCCATCAGCCAGAGCACCGCGGCGAAGAAGGCGATCGGGAGCGGCTCCGGGTCGCGGCCCCCGACCTCGACCCCGGCCGCGGCGAGCACCGCCGAGACGGTGAAGACGATCGCCAGCAGCCCCGAGACGACGGCTCCCACCGTGACCGCGGTGGGGCGCTCGCCCGCCGCGAGTGGCTTCAGCTCCGCCCGCGCCTCCGCGTTGCGCTGCTCCGAGCGTCGTGCCATCCGCTCCTGGAAGCTCTCGGAGTCGTTGACGGTGACGTCGGTTGCGGCGCCGTTGGATGGCTCGGTGACCGTCTCCGTCACCCGCTCGGCCGCGCGGCGCTTGCGCTTCCGGCGCTCCTCGCGCTTGCGTTCCCGGCTTCCCATCTTGATTAAATGGGCTCCTCGGCCTTGGCGGCGGCCTCCACCGGGTCGACCAGGGCCCTGGCGGCATCCGCGGGGTCGTCCGCGTCCTTGATCGCACGCACCACGCAGATCCGTCGCGCCCCTGCCTCGACCACCTCCGCGACGTTCTCGGTGTTGATCCCGCCGATCGCGAACCAGGGCACGGTCGCGATCCGGGCGGCCTCGCCGATCAACTCGAGGCCGGTCCCAGGCCGCCCCTCCTTGGTCGGGGTCTCCCAGATCGGTCCGACGCTGATGTAGTCGACCGGCTGCTCGGCCGCCGCCTCGATCTGCTCGCGCGAGTGGGTGGAGAGGCCGACGATCGCCTCGGGGCCGAGGATCTGGCGGGCCTCGGCGGGGCTGATGTCCTCCTGGCCCACGTGGACGCCGTCGGCGCGCAGCTCCGCCGCCAAGTGGGGATCGTCGTTGACGATGAAGAGGGCGCCATAGGTGTCGGCGAGACGCCGAAAGGTCTGGCCGGAGCGCTCGACCGCGTTCCTGGGGCTTTCGCGGTCGCGCAGCTCGATCATCCGTGTGCCTCCCGTGAGCGCCGCCCGCAGCAACGGTTCGGGCCCCTCGCCGAGTGGACGGGCATCGCAGACGAAATAGAGCCGCGCCCACTCGAGCCGCTGCCGCCGCAGCGGGCCCATCCCCTCCGCAGGCGCGGGACGCGTGGGTCGAGATTGCGGTGCGCTCACCTCGGCCAAGCCTAGATGAAGCATCACGGGGGTACGATGAGTCGAGATACGGGAGCCCACCAGGGCTGAGAGGGCGGCTGAAGCGCCGCCGACCGTTGGAACCTGATCCGGGTAATGCCGGCGCAGGGAGGTTGGAGCGCATCGGCCGCCGGGAAGCAACGGGTCGCTCCTACGACATATAACGGGTCGCTCCTAATCGGAGCGCCCTCGCATATGCGGAGCACCCTCGCATAACGGCGATGACAGCAAGGAAAGAGAACTCATACGACGCCCTGATCGTCGGAGCCGGCGTGATCGGCCTCGCCTGCGCCTGGCGGGCAGCCTGCGCCGGCGCCCGTGTCTGCGTGCTCGAGCGCGACTACCCGGCCGCCGGCGCCACCGGGGTCGCCGCCGGGATGCTGGCGCCGGTTGGCGAGGCCTCCTGGGGAGAGGAGAGGCTGCTCTCCCTCAACCTCGACTCGCTGCGGCGCTGGCCCGACTTCGCCCGCGAGCTCGAGGCCGATGCCGGCGACGAGGTCGGCTACGCCGAATGCGGCGCGCTCCACGTCGCGCTCGACCGCGATGAAGCCGAGGCGCTTCGCCGCAGGCATGAGCTTCACCGGCGCCTCGGGCTCGAATCCGAATGGCTGCGCGGCAGCGAGTGCCGCAGGGTCGAGCCGGGGCTGGCGACGGCCGTCCGCAGCGGTGTCCATGCCCGGCATGAGGCCGCCGTCGATCCCCGCAGGCTCGCCGGTGCCCTGTTGGCCGCGCTCGAGCGACGTGGCGTCCCGGTCGCGACCGGCGCCGAGGTGGTTGCGGCGGAGCGTGATACCGATACCTGGCGCCTGACCACAGCCGACCGGCGCGATCTCGCCGCCTCGATCGTGGTGCTCGCTTCAGGGGCCTGGTCGGGTGGCGCCGGGTGGCTTCCGGCCGAGGTGAGGGTCCCGGTGCGACCGGTGAAGGGCGAGATCCTCACCCTCCGGGGCATTTCCCAGCAGCCCGTTTGCGAGGGGATCGTCGCCGGGGAGCGGGTGTACGTGGTCCCTCGCGGGGACGGGCGCCTGATCGTCGGTGCCACGGTCGAGGAGGCCGGCTTCGATACGACGGTGACGGCGGGCGGAGTGCTTGAGCTGCTCCGCGAGGCCTATCGGCTGCTCCCTGAGATCGCCGAGCTCGAGCTGGCGGAGACCGCCGCCGGGGTGCGCCCGGGCACCCCCGACAACGCGCCTCTGATCGGCCTTGGCGCCGCAGGCCTGATCGTCGCCACCGGCCACTTCCGCAACGGCGTCCTCCAGGCGCCAGTGACAGCCGACTCAGTGGTCGCGCTGCTCGAGGGTAAGGAGCCCCCCCACGATCTCGATCCCTTCTCTCCGCTGCGGTTCGCCTCCGAGCCCGCGGTCGCGGAGGCGGTCCGATGATCGTCGAGCTCAACGGTCGCCAGGTGGAGCTGCCCGAGGGGGCCACGGTCGCCACCGCGATTGAGATCGCCGGCGCGGTCCCGGAGGGCCGCGGCGTCGCGGTCGCCGTCGACGGTGAGGTCGTTCCCCGCAGCGAGTGGGACGCCACCGCCCTCGCCGAGGGTCAGAGCATCGAGGTACTGGCCGCGATCCAGGGTGGCGCGGATGGCCTCGAGCTCGGCGGGCGAAGCTGGGGCTCGCGCCTGATCGTCGGCAGCGGCGGCTTCCGCTCGCTGGAGCAGATGGAGCAGGCCGTGCTCGCCTCGGGCACGGAGATCGTCACCGTCGCCCTGCGCCGGGTGGACACCGAGATGGAGGGATCGGTGCTCGATCTGATCCGCCGGCTGGAGCTGTTCGCCCTCCCCAACACGGCGGGTTGCTACACGGCCCGCGACGCCGTCCGCACCGCGAAGCTCGCTCGTGAGGCCTTCGAGACCGACTGGGTGAAGCTCGAGGTGATCGGCGACGACCGGACGCTGTTTCCCGATGCGGTCGAGCTGGTCGCCGCCGCTGAGACCCTGGTCGACGAGGGATTCACGGTGCTGCCCTATACGAACGACGATCCGATCCTCGCCCGCCGGCTCGAGGAGGTCGGTTGCGCCGCGGTGATGCCTCTGGGTTCCCCGATCGGCTCGGGAATGGGGATCCGGAACCCCTACAACGTCCAGATCATCGCCGAGCGCTCTGGGGTGCCGGTGATCCTCGACGCCGGAATCGGCACCGCCTCCGACGCCGCCCAGGCGATGGAGCTGGGCTGCGACGGGGTGCTGCTTGCGAGCTCGGTCTCTCGGGCGGAGGACCCGGCCGGGATGGCGACCGCGATGCGCGCCGCGGTCGAGGCCGGCTATGCGGCCCGGGTTGCCGGCCGGATCCCACGCCGGCTGCACGCCGAAGCCTCGACTCGTGTCGAGGGAACCCCAGAGTTCCCCTAGCCCGCAGGCTTACCGGTCGCTGCGGCGCACGCCGCGCTGGCCAGCGACGCGGTCGACCGCCTCGCCGACCGCGCCGAGCACCCAACCCACCCTGTGGGCCGCGCGGCCGACCAGCGAGGAGTCCAGCGGCGCGGCAGCGAGGTCGGGAGAGTCCCCGAGCGAGATCGCAGCGACACGAATCGTCTCAACCTCGGGCCGGATCGAGGACTCCCACTCGCGGCAGAATGCGGCGAGCTCGTCGTCCTGGCGCGCCCGCGCCACCGCCCCGAGGTGGCCGAGCAGCGTCGCGACGTGCTCGATGTCGAGCACCGCGAGCCGCATCACCATCCCGGTGTCGACGGAGCGGTCGGTGAGCGCTCCGCGCACGTCGCCCACCCGCGCGCCCATCCCCTGCGCGGCTGGGCCTCCGTAGAGGCGGTAGCGGTTGGTCTCCGTCGGTAGTGCCGCAAGCAGCTTCTCGACCCGATCGCGCCCCCGCTCGAGCACCTCGGCGTAGGGGGTTCCCTCCAGCCCCGAGATCAGGCGGCCCCACCGGTTGACGAGCTGCCGGGAGACGGCGTAGAGCTCGCGGTAGGCCCGGTGCTCGGCCGGGTGCAGGCTGGGCTCGCTGCCTTCGCCGCTCATCGCGTCAAGTATCCAGATGTCGTGCTTGGAGCGATGATCGCGCGCACCGCCGTCGGCCGAGGCAGAGGGGACACGCCCGGCGGTCTCACGGTTGGTTCCTACCCTTCGTTACAGGAGTACAGGTCGGCCCGACCAGTATGGGAACATATGTTCGATGCGCTGGGATGAGCAAAAGGTGGAGCGAGAGCGGAGGCGAAGCCTTCCCGGGCTGGACGTTGAGCGCGTCCGCACCTTCGATGCCCCCGAAGCCCTCGGGATCAATTTCCACGAGGTCAAGGCGAAGTCAGCACTGAACAAGGTCCCCGGCAGCTACCTCCCGTTCAACTACACGGTCAACGCCTTTAGGGGCTGTTCCCATGCATGTGAATTTTGCTTCGCCCGCCAAAGCCACACCTATCTCGACCTCAACGCTGGCCGCGATTTCGAGAAGGAGATCGTGGTCAAGGTCAATGTGCCGGAGCTGCTCCGGGCCGAGCTCAGCCGCCCAAGCTGGAAGCGAGAGCTGGTCGCCTTCGGCACCAACACCGACCCCTACCAGTGGGCAGAGGGGCGCTATCGGCTGATGCCGCCGATGCTCGAGGCGCTCCGGGACACTCGGACTCCGGCGTCGGTCCTCAGCAAGTCGCCCCTGCCGTTGCGGGACCTCGACCTCTACCTGGAGCTCGCCGAGGTCGCGGACGTCAGCGTCAACTTCTCGGTGCCGACGCTGGAGGAGAAGGCGTGGCGGGAGACGGAGCCGCACACTCCACATCCCCGGAAGAGGCTCGAGGCCGTCGCCAAGTTCAACGAGGCCGGCATCCCCTCCGGCGTCCTCGTGGCGCCGCTGATGCCGGGGATCAACGACGATCCCGGGCAGGTCGAGGAGATCGTCCGACTCGCCGAGGAGGCGGGCGCCACCTTCGTCAACGGCATCGGCCTCCACCTGCGGCCGGGTGTCAAGGAGGTCTTCATGTCCTGGCTTTCCGCCGCCCGACCCGACCTGGTGCCGCATTACGAGCGGCTCTACGCCCGTGGAGCCTACCTGCGCGGCGAGGAGGGAAAGCGGCTCGGGGACCTGGTTCGAGCCCCGAACCGGTCCACGGATCCCCGCTACAGCCGGCGCGAGCGGCTGAAGGCTATGCGCGAGGCGAAGCGCGAGCAGCGCGAGCCTCGGGTAGAGCAGACAAGCCTTTTCTGAGCCCTGCCGGTCCCCGGTTTCCCATCTTTTCAAGTCACAAGGTGGGGACTCTGCTAGCGTGCCCGCGAACATTGTCCAGTAAACCAATCAGAAAAGGCTAAAAGGAAGAGATGATCAAGCAGAAGAACAACCGCCTGTCGCGTATCGCGACACGGCTGGGGATCGCGGGGATCGCCCTGGCGGCGACGCTCGGGATCGCGGCCTGTGGCGACGACGACGACGACGCGGGCGCTGCCAGCGGCGGCGGGGGAAACATCGACCTGGTCGCCTACTCGACGCCGCAGCAAGCGTTCGAGGAGGGAATCATTCCCGCCTTCCAGGACACCTCGGGGGGCGACGGGGTCGAGTTCTCGACCTCGTTCGGGTCCTCGGGTGATCAGCGGCGCGCCGTCGAGGCGGGTCAGGCGGCGGACTTCGTCGACCTCTCGCTGGAGCCCGACATGACCGCTCTGGTCGAGGCCGGCAAGGTCGCCGAGGACTGGAACGCGGGTCAGTACAAGGGGATCATCACCGACTCGGTCGTGACCCTGTCGGTCCGACCCGGCAACCCGAAGAACATCCAGAGCTGGGAGGACCTGGTCACGGGCGACGTGGAGATCATTACTCCCAACCCGGCGACCTCGGGCGGCGCGAAGTGGAACATCATGGCCGCCTACGGCTCACAGATCAACCAGGGCAAGTCCGAGCAGGAAGCGCTGGACTTTGTCGCGAAGATCTTCGAGAAGACCTCCGTTCTCGATGACAGCGCCCGCGACTCCCTGCAGACGTTCGCCAGTGGCAAGGGCGACGTCCTGATCGGCTACGAGAACGAGGCCCTCCAGGCTCAGGACGAGGGGATCGAGCTCGAGTTCATCATTCCCGACCAGACGATCCTGATCGAGAATCCCGCCGCCTTCACCACCGAGGCGCAGGACCCGGAGGCGGCGCAGGCGCTGCTCGACTTCATCCTCACAGATGCGGGCCAGCAGATCTTCGCCGACTATCACTACCGGCCTGTCGTCCCGTCGGTGCTCGAGCAGAACGCGGACGCGTTCCCCGAGGTGCCGGGCCAGTTCACGATCGCCGACTTCGGCGGTTGGTCCAAGGTCGACGACGAGTTCTTCGATGACGAGCAGGGCAAGGTCACGGAGATCCTCCGTCAGCAAGGGGCCCCGCTCGAATAGAGGGATCCCCCAGCACCTGAGATGACACCTCCGCCCGGAGACACAGCGGTAGCGACCCCGCCGAAGGTGGGCTTCCGAGCCCCCTTCGGC
>JBOGZE010000358.1:0-5768 GCA_050697055.1 Solirubrobacterales bacterium | reverse complement strand
GTGCCGCCCCCAATGCGCTCCGAGCGCCAGCCGGCGAGGGCGAGGGCGGCGAAGCCCGCGGTCACGGCGACGACGAACGCGATCGCCACCCCGGCGACGAGGAGGAGGCCGAAGGAGCGCACCATCGGGATCGGCGAGAGGACGAAGGCGGCGAAGCCGCCCGCCGTCGCCAGGCAGGCGGCGCCGATCACTGGCCCGCCGCCGGCTGCGGCGGCCGTCGCCGCTCGGGCCGGAGCCAGGCCCCCGGCGCGTGCCTCCCCGAAGCGCGCCTGGAACTGGATCGCGTAGTCGACCGCCAGCCCGATCAGCACCGGGAGGACGGCGATCGAGGCCATGGTCAGGGAGCCGCCGAGCAGCGCCAGGAGACCGAAGGTGAGGCCGGAGGCGGCCAGCGCCACCGCCAGTGGCAGCAGCCGCAGCGGCGGCGAGAAGACCAGAAGCAGGGTGAGAGCCATCACCACCACCGCGGCCGCGAGGAGGACGAAGATCTCCGAGCGCAGCGCCTGCGCCAGCCCATCGACAACCGTGGGGATGCCGCTGACCACGTAGTCGCCGTCGGAGAGCTTGAAGCGAGGATCGGAGACGGCCTGCTTGAAGAGCTTGATCGCCTCGTGGCGCTGATCGTCGCTAAGGTCGGGGCGCAGTCGGACCGAGATCAGGGCGGCGTTCGCCCCCGGGAACAAATAGCCGAAGCGCTCCTTCGGGGTCCCGGCCGGCTTCGTCGGGTCGAAGACGACCCTGCTGACGAAGTCCGGGTCGTCGAGCGCCGGCAGCTTCGTCAGGTTGAACTGGAGCGCCAGCTGGGCGAGGCTTGACTGGAAGGAGGCGGTCACCTGCTGGGCCGCGGCCTCGCCGGCCTGCTTCTGCTCCGCCTCGGAGAGGCCCTCCCTTGCAGCACGCTGTTGGGCCTGCTGGGCGGCGGCCTGGGCAGACTGCTGTGCGCCGCCGACCTGTTCCTGGAAGACCTGCTGGATCTGGGCGACACTCTGGAAGAGGAAGGTGGCGGGCCCGAAGACGACCCGGCTCGGCGCCAGCTCGGCGATCCGGTCGCAGACCGCCGGCAGGGGCTTGTTCTGGCGCCGCGGCAGGGCGCTGCCGAGCTCGGTGCCGCCCGCCAAGCAGGTCTCCAGCTCGAACAGCGCCTCCAGGTCCTCGGTGAGCACCAGCTTGCGCAGGTCCTCGCGGACGAGGACGACCGCCGCGTCGTCGCCGAACTTCTCCCGGAAGCGCTCGGTCGCCTGGAACTCGGTCGAATCCTCGTCGACCAGGGTGTCGGTGCCGGCGTTCGTCTTCAAGCCGAAGGCGGCGACCGCCGCGGCGATCGCCAGCGCCAGGACCACGGCCAGCACCAGCCACGGCAGGCGCACGGCAAACCCCGCCACCCGCTCGAACACTCTCCCCGCTTTCACGCCGCTGAGGTTACGGATCGGCCATCGCAGCCGCGCCGTTTTCCTCCTGGCCAGAGCGGACGCGGGTTCCGCGCTCGCCGCGGAGGATCGCGGCCGCGTCGCCGAGGGCTCCGATGCCCGCCAGGGCGCCGGTCGCCTCGGTGAAGCGGCACGCCGCCTCCACCTTGGGCCCCATCGAGCCCGGCTCGAAGTCGATCGCGCGCAGCTCGGCGCTCGCGACCTCGCCCAGGGGCCGTGCGTCCGGCGTGCCACGGCCGATCTCGACGGCGGGAACGTCGGTCAGCAGGAGCAGGGCGTCTGCCTCGAGGCTGCGCGCAAGCAGCGCCGCGGCGAGGTCCTTGTCGATCACGGCCTCCACGCCCCGTAGGCGGCCGTGATCGTCAAGCAGGACGGGGATGCCGCCGCCGCCCACGCAGACCACGAGCACCCCCGCCTCGACCAGCAGGCGGATCGTCGGCAGCTCGACGATCGAGCGCGGCTCCGGCGAGGCCACGACCCGGCGCTGGCCACGCCCGTCCGGCACCAGCCTCCATCCGCGCGCGGCGGCCACGCGCGCGGCCGTCTCGCGATCGTAGATCGGGCCAATCGGCTTCGTAGCGCGCTCGAACGCCGGGTCGCCGGCGTCCACCACCACCTGGGTGAGCAGCGTCGCTACGCGCGCGCCGCCCAGCTCGTTGCCCAGCTCCTGCTCGAGCAGGTAGCCGATCATGCCCTCGGTCTCGGCGCCGAGCACGTCGAGCGGATACGGCTCGACCCCCTCGTAGGCTTCGCCCTGGAGCGCCAGCAGGCCCACCTGGGGTCCGTTTCCGTGCGTGATGACGACGTCGTGCTCGGCCGCCAACGCGGCGATCGCCTCGACCGCGGTGCGGACGTTGCCGCGCTGGGTGGTCACATCCGAGGGCTCGCCGCGGCGGAGCAGCGCGTTTCCTCCGAGCGCCGCGACGACCAGCATGGGGAGGTTCTACCCGTTTCGCGGCGCGCGAGGTCGTAGCCTCCCAGTCCATGCGCCGACTGGTGGTCATGGGGGCGGGAGGTCGCGACTTTCACAACTTCAACGTCGTCTACCGCGATGATCCCGAGGTCGAGGTCGTCGCGTTCACGGCGACCCAGATCCCCGGCATCGCCGGTCGGACCTACCCGGCCTCGCTCGCGGGGCCGCGATATCCGGACGGGATCCCGATTCGCCCCGAGGAGGAGCTCACCGCCATCGTCAGCGGCGAGGCGGTCGATGAGGTCGTGTTCGCCTACTCGGACGTCTCGTACGAGCACGTGATGCACCGGGCGGCCGCGGCGCTCGCCGCCGGCGCGAACTTCACCCTGCTCGGACCTCGCTCGACGATGATCGAAAGTCCAAAGCCGGTCGTCGCCGTGTGCTCGGTGCGCACCGGGAGCGGCAAGAGCCAGACCAGTCTCGCGGTCGGCCGCGCACTGCTGGACACCGGCCTGCGGGTGGGTCTCATCCGACACCCAATGCCCTATCACGACCTCGAGGCGATCCGCGTCCAGCGCTTCGAGGCGATCGCCGACATCGACGCGTCCCACCCCACGATCGAGGAGCGCGAGGAGTACGAGCGGCCAGTCGAGGCGGGAATGGTCGTCTACGCGGGAGTCGACTACGCCGAGATCGTGGCCCTGGCCGCGGGCGAGGTGGAAGCGATCGTCTGGGACGGCGGCAACAACGACCTTCCCTTCTTGCGGCCGGACCTCCTGATCGTCGTCCTCGACCCGCTGCGACCGGGGGACGAGCTTCGCTACTACCCGGGCGAGGCGAACCTGCGCATGGCCGACGTCCTCCTCGTCAACAAGGTGGACAGCGCCTCGCCAGACCAGGTCGAGCGCGTACTCGCCGACCTGGCGGCGGTCAACCCCGATGCCGTGGTGCTCAAGGCCGAATCGCCGGTGAAGCTCGAGGAGGGGCCCTCGCTGGAGGGCCGAGCCGTCCTCGTCGTCGAGGACGGCCCATCGATCACGCACGGCGGGATGGCTTTTGGCGCCGGCACCGTCGCCGCCCGGCAGGCAGGCGCCGCGACGCTGGTCGATCCCCGCCCGCACGCGGTCGGCTCGATTGGGGAGACGTTCGACCGCTTCGGCCATATCGGCCCCGTGCTCCCGGCAATGGGCTACTCCGACGCCCAGGTTCGCGACCTCGAGGCGACTATCAACGCCACCGACTGCGACGTCGTCGTCACCGGGACCCCCATCGACCTCGCCCGGATAGTCAGCTCCAGGCACCCGATCCGCCACGTCACCTACGAGCTGCGCCAGGTCCAGGGGCCGCCTCTGGAGGAAGTCCTAGCGCCGATCGCCGCCCGGGCCCGAGGCTGAGCTGCGCCGGCCGATTCCCCACCAGAGCGAGCTGTCCAACGTCAGCTCGGCCCCCAGCTACGCCACCCGCTCGAAGACTCTCCCCGCTTTACAGCGACGCACGGCCCTCGCCTGGAACGAGGCCGTCACCTCACCTGCGGGGCACGCCTTCCTCGCGCTCGCCAATCGGCGCTTCGACTCCCCACCGCGCGCGTGAATGACGCCCAGCTGCCCCGGGGCTAGTCCATCGCCAGGGGGCCCTTTACGTCCGCGTTGAGGAACTGGCGGATGAACTCGTTCTTCGAGTTGAAGAGCTCGTCCGCGGGGCCCGACTCGACGATCCGCCCCTTCCAGAGGACGGCGAGAAACTCGGCAATCCGGCGCGCGGTGGCGAGATCGTGGCTGATCACCAGGTAGCAGCCGCCGTTCTCCTCGTGGACCTCGCGGATCAGCTCGCAGAGCAGCGCCGTGCGCACCGGGTCGAGGCCCGAGTCGGGCTCGTCGAACATGACGATCGCCGGATCGAGCACCAGGGCGCGGGCGAAGCCGGCGCGCTTGCGCATCCCGCCGGAGAGCTCGTTCGGCATCTTGTACATCGCCTCGGCCAGGCCCACCTCGCGCAGCCGCCGGGTGACGATCTCCTCGATCTCGTCCTCGCCCTTGTCGGTGTGCTGTCGCAGCGGGAAGCAGGTGTTGTCGTAGACGTTCATCGAGCCGAAGAGGGCACCGTCCTGGAACAGCAGCCCGAACTTCTTGCGCACCTCGAAGAGCTCGTCGTCGGTCATGCTCGGGATCGACTCGCCGTGCACGAGGACGTCGCCGGAGTCGGGATAGAGGAGGCCGACGATGTGCTTGATCAGCACGCTCTTGCCGGTGCCGGATGGGCCGAGCACCATCGAGATCTGGTTGTCGGGGAGCCCGAGGTTGAGGCCGTTCAGGATCCGCACGCGGCCGAACTGCTTGACGACGTCGATGATCTCGATCGCATCCTCGCCGCCGTGGTCGCGCTTCTTGCCCGTGTGCCACTTGTAGGGGTTGGGGTCGTCGGCGTCCACCCCGGGGATCGTGTATTCGCGTGACGAGAAGTCCTCCTCGCCGTAGCCCTGCGACTCGAGCGGATCGGCCTCTTCGCTGGGGGCGGCCGAGCCGCTGCCCGTGCCCTTCGATGCCGAGGCGCCGCTCGTAGTGCTCCCGCGCGAACTGCTCTTCTTCTTCTCAGCCACGTTTCAACCTCCTTCGAAGTCCACCTAAATCCTAGGGATTACCGCGCGCTCATCCACCGATTGGCGCTCTCGGGTTGGCGCCCCAGAAGACAAGGGTGCCCATCATCCCGATCAGATGGACGAGCACGATGTTGAGCACCATCGACTTCGCGGTTGCGGTGCCGACCCCGACCGGGCCGCCGGAGGCGGTGTAGCCGTAATAGCAGCCGACCAGCACGATCGCGGTCGCCATCACCATGCCCTTGATCAGGCTGAATAAGAGGTCGGGCGGGTTCTGGAACATCCAGAAGATCAGGAAGTAGCCGCCGGAGGAGACGTCGCCGATCTGCTCGACCACCGCGAGCCAGCTGGCGAAAAAGCCGATTCCGACGGCGGCCAGGTACATGAAGGGGAAGGCGATCCAGGCGGCGAGCAGACGGGTGGCGGCCAGAAAGGTCACGGGCGGGACACCCATCACCTCGAGGGCGTCGATCTCGTCCGAGATCCGCATGGCGCCCAGTTCCGCGACGATTCCCGTGCCGACCTTCGCGGAGAGCATGTAGCCGAAGCCGTAGGGAATCACCTCGCGCAGGTCGCACCAGGCGGCGAACACACCGGCGTAGGCGGGCGCGCCGACCGAGCGGTTGAAGTAGGCCCCCTCGATCCCGCATTGGAGGCCGAGGATGAAGACCAGCCCCCAGATCACGAGCGTCGAGCCGAGGATCAGGATGCTGGCCTGGCGCAGCGCCTCCCCGTAGAACTGGAAGACGCGGCCGTTGTAGACGAGCCCCGCGACGCGGGCGCAGAAGCCGAATATCTCTCCGACGCTCCCGATCCAAGCCTTGGGTACCGC
>JBOGZE010000357.1:0-17614 GCA_050697055.1 Solirubrobacterales bacterium | reverse complement strand
GCGGCGCATCCCCCACCGGATCGCCGGGCCGGACTCCTTCTTCCGGCGTCCCGAGGTGCGCGACGTGATCGCCTGGCTGCGGCTGCTCGCCGACCCCACCGACGCCGCCGCCGCGGTCCGGGCGCTGAGCCGCCCCCCGGTCGAGCTGCGCTCGGTCGATCTCGCCCGCTGCACGACGATTGCCCGGCGTCGCAAGCTCGACATGGTCTCGGCGCTGGACGCATCGCTGGAGAGCCCCCAGATCCCGCCCGAGGCCCGCGACCGGATCCGCACCTTCCTCGGCCTCTGGGGAGTCGCGGCGAAGGCGATGGGCGAGATGCGCGCCGACGTCTTCGTCCGGCGGCTGATCGAGCGAATCGGCTTTCGGCGCCACCGCCTCTTCGCCGCCCATCCCGAGGCCGCCGAGCGCCTCCGCAGCCTCTCGCGCCTCGGCAAGCTGGCGGCGGACTGGACCCGGCGCGAGCCCGGCGGCTCCAATCGCGACTTCGTCCGCTACCTGGTCGCGGTCTCGGAGGCCGGGGTCTCGCCCGCGGACGAGCCGAGCGCGCCGATGGCCGACGCGATCCGGGTGATGCCGCTGGAGTCGCTGAAGGGGCTCGAGTTCGCCCGCCTCTACGTGGTCGGGATGCAGGCCGGGGCGATGCCCGGAGCCGAGCCGGCGGGATCGCCGGCGGTGCCTCCGGAGCTCGCGGGCGCCGGGCCCCCGTTCGAGGCGGAACGCAGGCGGCTGCTCTACCTCGCGATGACCCGAGCGAGCGAGGAGCTGGTGCTCTCCCGCCCAGAGGCCACCGAGGACGGCAAGGCTCGGCCCTCCCCCTTCTATGAGGAAGCGCGGGCGGTGCTCGACGCCTCCGAGCAGGGCCACGCCGAGGAGCTCTTCGGGCCGGCGGAGGGCCTGCAGGCGACCTACCGGATGATCCAGGACGAGGTTCTGGAGGAGGCCTGGCGGGCCGGCGGCAAGCTCTCGGAGCCGCGGCTCGACACCTACATCGACGTCAACAGGGCGGTCGCCCGCTTCCTCGAGCTGGTGAAGCTGGCGGGGCTGATCCAGCGGCCCGGCTCGGAGCCGGTCGGTGAGGCGCTCGGCCACGTCAACGACCTGCTCAAGCAGGCGATCTCAGAGGAGCAGCGCCAGGCGCTCGCCGACTCCGGGCTCGACTCCTACCTGCTCGACGAGGAGGGCGCCCGCAAGCGCCGCCGCGAGCTGATCGCCGCCCAGGACGAGCCCTCGCTCGAAGCCTTCCTGCCGCGGCGCGGCGAGGGCCTGGCGCTCTCGGCGACCGACATCGAGCTCTACCGGACCTGCCCGCTCAAGTACAAGTTCGCGCGCGTCTTCGGGATCCCTCAGGAGACGACGATCAACCAGCGCTTCGGAATCGTCATCCACCAGGTGCTGGAGCGCTTCCATGCACCAACGGCGGCCACAAACACCGCCGAACATACGGCGGCCACAAAAACCGCCACCGGATCTACGGCGGGGGAGGCGGACGCCGGCAGCCTAGAGCGGCTGATGGCGCTGTTCGCCGTGGCCTGGCGGCGCTCGGGGTTCGGCGAGTCCGACGACGAGCTGCAGTTCCGCGAACGCGCGATCGAGGCCCTGCGCCGCTACCACGCGCGGATCTCCAGCAGCGGCGCCAGCCCCCGCTGGGTCGAGCGCAAGTTCGACTTCCGGATCGGGCCCCACCACCTGCGCGGACGGGTCGACCGGGTGGATCAGCTTCCCGGGGGCGGCTACGAGCTGATCGACTACAAGACCGGTGACCCGAAGCCCGAGCGCGAGCTCGAGGGCGACGTGCAGCTCGCGATCTATCGTCTCGCCGCCCGCGAGGCCTGGCGGCTCGACGGCGCTGCCGGCAGCTACTGGTACGTGCTCGCCGACGAGAAGGTGGCGGTTGGCAGCTCGCCCGACGACCTCGAGCGCGTCGAGGGCGTGGTCCTCGAGGTGGGCGAGGGAATCCTCGACCAGGACTTCGAGCCCCGGCCCTCCCCCGAGATCTGCTCCTGGTGCGACTTCCGGCTGATCTGCCCGGCGTCCGAGGCCTGAGTCAGGACTCCCCGGGCGGGCCGCCGCGCTGGCGCAGGAACTGCTCGAACTGGCGGGCGAGGGTCTCGCCCGAGGGAAGGTCGGTGCGGAGCTCGAGCCGGTCCGCCTGCTCCTGCTCGAGCCGTTGGACCAGCTCCTCGATCTCCGGGTTGGCGGCAACCGCCCGGGTGACCTGTTCCTCGTAGGACGCGGTTTCCTCCTCCAGCTCGGAGGCCTCGACCGCGACCCCGACCAGGCCCTCTAGGCGGCGAAGCAAGGCGAGGGCGGCCTTCGGGTTGGGCACCGCGGCGACGTAATGAGGGACCGCCGCCCAGAGGCTCGCCGAGGGCATGCCGCGGCGCCGGCAGGCGTCGTGGAGGACGCCGACGACTCCAGTGGGGCCCTCGTAGTTGGAGCGGGCGAGGTCGAGCCGCTCGACCAGCTCCTGGTCGGAGGCAAGCCCGGTGATCGGCACCGGGAGGCTGTGGGCGACGTCGGCGATCAGAGCCCCCAGGGTGACCACCATCTCCACCCCAAGCCCGTCGGCCACCTCGGCGAGGCCCTCCGAGAAGGTCCGCCAGCGCAGGTTCGGCTCGGTTCCGGCAAGCAGGACCAGGTCGTGATCGGTGCCGGGGGGGCTCGCCGCGAGGAGCACGTTGCCGGGCCACTCGATCTCCCGGGTCTGCCCCTCGGTGAGGCTGATCGTCGGCCGGTTCGCCTGGAAGTCGAAGAACTCCTCGGGGTCGACCTGGGCGATCAGCTCGGCGTCGAGCGATTCCGCCGCGGTGGTCAGGGCGGTGGTCGCAGCCCCAGCCGCGTCGTTCCAACCGGCGAATGCACAGACCAAGATCGGGGAGCGAAGGCGCGGAGGCTCGGCCTCCCAAACGAGCGCGTCCATGTTTCGAGACTAGCGCGACCCGGCTCCCGGCCGCGCCGGGCGGATCGATCCCGTCCGGCGCCAGAGCGACCATCGGTGGATGCCAGCCCAGGCCCAGGCGCAAGCCGCGGATGCCCCCACCGTCGCCGGCCCCTCGATCGCCGAGCTGCGGCCCGGCCAGCGCTTCCGGGGCGACTACGCCTGCCTTCGCAAGGATCGGCTGACCGCCCGAAACGGATCGCCGTACCTCTCGCTGGAGCTGCGCGACCGCAGCGGCTCGATTCCGGCGAGGGCGTTCCGGGAGGTTGACCGCCTCGCCGCCCGGTTCGAACGGGGCGACCCGATCCGGGTCTCGGGCAAGGTCGAGCGCTTCCGCGGTGAGCTGGTCGCCGAGATCGACGAGATTCGTGCCCTCGACGAGGGTGCCTTCGACGCCGCCGACTTCCTTCCGAGCGCCTACCGCGACCCGGAGGAGCTCAACGGCTTCCTCGAGCACCTGATCCGCGAGGTCCACGATCCCGAGCTGCGGCAGGCGGTCGAGCGCGTCCTGCTTCACGCCCCGGTGGCGGAGGAGTTCCGGCGGGCACCCTGTACTCGCGCAGGTCATCACGCCTATCTCGGCGGGCTGATCGAGCACACGGTGGCGTTGGGGACCCTGGTCGGCGAAGTCTGCCAGCTCCACCCCCGGCTCGACTCGGACCTGCTGATGGCGGCGACCCTGCTTCACGACGTCGGCAAGGTGCGCGAGTTCACCTACGGCGCCGAGTTCGGGATCAGCGAGGAAGGACGGCTGCTCGGCCACCTGGCGATCGGCGCCGAGATCGTCGGCTCAGCGTCGGGCGGGCTATCTGCGGAGCGCCGCGTCGCGCTGCTGCATTGCGTGCTCTCCCATCATGGCGCCGACTCGCTTGGCGGCCGCGGTCGCGGCTTCGGCTTGCCCGAGGCGCTGGCGCTCTGCCGGCTGAACGCCCTCGACGCCGGGGTCAAGGGCGCGCTCGAGCATGGACTCTAGGGCGAGCTTTCGGTCTGATCGCTCGGGCGAGGCCACAGGGCGCGGACCGCGAGCCGCACCGCGATCGCCAAGGCCAGGGCGGCGAAGGAGAGCTCGAGGACCCGCTGGCTGACCGCGTTGGCGACCACCACCCCGACCGCCACTCCCAGCGGCGAGAGCGCTCCGACGAGGAGGCCGTCGCGGAGCCGGACGTTGCCGTAACCGTACTGGCGCCAGGCCGCGATCACGGCGACCGGAACGATCGCGAGCAGCGAGGCGGCCTCGGCCTTCACCTGGGGCTCGTCCTGGAAGATCGTCAGCGCCGGGACGAAGAGAATCCCCCCGCCGACTCCGAGCAGGCCTCCGACCATGCCCCCTGCGAAGCCGAGGAGCGCCGCGAGAATCTCGTTCACGGAACGATCAGCTCCACCGCGATTACCGCGAGCACGACCGCGAACAGGCCCGAGATCGCGCGCTCGGGGAGGCGCTGCTGGAAGGCGGTGCCGGCCAACGCCCCGCCGATCGCCGGGATCCCAACGAGGGCGGCGTTTGCGGGCTCCACGTTGCCGTAGGTCGCCTGGAGGATCACCGCGTAGGCGGCGATCACGATGATCGCCGCCATGCTGGTGCCGGTCGCCTCGCGGTCGCCGAAGCCGAGCCAGAGGATCAGGAGGGGGACGATGATCGTCCCGCCGCCGACGCCGAAGAGCCCGCTGAAGGCCCCGGCGGCGGTCCCGATCGCGGCCAGCTGCAAGGTCCTCCGCATCGCGGCGATACTAGATGCCATGGAGGAGGCCCCCGGCGACAAGCAGCTGGCCCGGCTGCTGGCCCCCCTGCGGGAGGACCCCGGCCGGGCAGCGATCCTCACCGACATCGATGGGACGATCGCGCCGATCAAGGGGCGCCCAGAGGAGGCGGGGGTGCCGGAGGGCACCCGCGAACTGCTGCGGCGGCTCGCCGCCAGATACGCGCTGGTGGCCGGGATCAGCGGCAGACAGGCTGAGGACGCGCGCCGGATCGTCGGGGTCGAGGAGATCGCCTACTCCGGAAACCATGGCTTCGAGCTCCTCCTGCCCGGTACCGACGAGCCACAGCCGGATCCCTCCCTGGACGGCCACGAGGACGAAGCCGGCCGCTTCGTCGCCGAGCTCGACCGCGCCGAGCTCGACCGCGCCGGCTTCCGGGTCGAGGACAAGGGAGCGATCGTCGCCCTGCACTGGCGCGGCGCCCCCAACGAGGGCGAGGCCGAGTCGCTGGCCAGCGAGATCGCGAGCGAGGCCGAGTGGCAGGACCTGGTGCCCCACCTTGGCCGGAAGGTGCTGGAGATCCGCCCGAACGTCCCGATCAACAAGGGGATCGCGGTGGCGGCGATGCTCGCTGCCGAGCCACTGCGCGCCGCGCTCTACGCCGGCGATGACCGCACCGACGTCGACGGCTTCACCGCCCTGAGGATGCTGCGAGCGGACGGGGACCTCGAGGCCGTCGCCTGCATCGCGATCGCCTCGCCGGAGACCTCACCCGAGGTGCTCGAGAGCGCCGACCTCAGCGTTCCGGGGCCCGAGGGCTTCGTCGCGGTGCTCGAGGCGCTCGCCGAATAGGGTCGGCGCCTTGGCCTTCTGCGATCTGCTCCGAACCACCGTCCTGCTCGCCGGCGGCTCGGCGACCGCGCTGGCGGCGATCACGGTCCTGGCGGCGAACCGCAACGACGACACGCTCACCCTGCTGGTCGCCGCCGGCTGGTGGACGATCGCCCTCGTCGGCGGCTTGATCCTCGGGCGGCCCTCGCGGGCGGCCGCCGCGATCAGCCCGGTGCTCGCCGGCGCCCGAACGACCGCGACCCTGCCGGACACCGAGCGGCCGGGCGTGGCGGCGCTCGCCCGCCTCTGGCCGATCGGGGTCTTCGCCGTGGTCGCCGGCGGGCTCGGCTTCGCCCTCCCGGGAGTTGCCGCGATCGGCACCGGCTTCGCCCTCGCCGCGGCGCTCGCCTGGCGGGCTCGCGAGGCCGCGGTCGCGGCGATCGAGGATCGCGATGGAGTGCGCTTCTACGTCGAGCCCGGCTCGGCGCTGCAGCCGGTGAAGCTGGTCCGCTCACCGGGCCTGCGCCGGGACCGGCCGCCCCCCGGCCACCCGCCCCCTCCGGCTCCCGGCGTCTAGCTGAGTTAACGCTTCCTCGCGCGCTTGCGAAGGGGCGCGAACGATCGCCACGCCCGGGTGTTCGCGACCTGCTCGGCCGAGAGCCAGGCGCGCCGGGCGGTCGCCACCGAGTACTGCATGTTCGCCAGGGTGTCGACGCCGTGGGCGTCGGTGTTGCAGACGATCCGCACCCGGGCCTCGGCAGCGAGCTTCGCGTGGCGCTCGGAGAGATCGCGCCGGTTGGGGTTGCCGTTGATCTCGATCATCGTCCCGGTTCGCGCCGCGGTCTCGGCGATCCGCTCGACGTCCACCGCGTAAGGCTCGCGGCGCAGCAGCAGCCGTCCGGTGAGGTGGCCGATGCAATCGACAAGCGGGTGCTCCATCGCCGCCAGCACCCGCTCGGTCATCGCCCGCTCGGAGATCCCGAACGAGGTGTGGACGCTCGCCACCACCCAGTCGAGCTCCGCCAGCAGCTCGTCGGGGTAGTCGAGCTCGCCCTTGGTGCCGATGTTGACCTCGGAGCCCGCGAGGAGGCGGAAGCCCCGCGGCGCCGACTCGTTCCAGGCGCGCACCTCCTCGATCCTCTTCGCCAGCCGCTTTGGGGTGACGTGATCGCCGAAGCCGTGGCTGGCCGAGTGGTCGGTGATCGCCAGGTAGGCGTAGCCGCGCGCCCGCCCTCCCTCGGCCATCTCCTCGAGCGAGTTGCGGCCGTCCGAGAGCGTCGTGTGGCAATGGAGGTCGCCGCGGATGTCCTCGAGCCGGACCAGCTCCGGCAGCTCGCCCGAGTCGCCGGCCTCGATCTCGCCCCTGCCCTCGCGCAGCTCGGGCTCGATGTAGGGAAGGCCGAGCAGCTCGTAGACGCCCTCCTCCTCGGTGAACCGATGGACCTTCTTCCCCTCTGTCTTGGCGACGCCGTGCTCGGAGACCGAGAGGCCGCGGCCGAGGGCGCGCTCGCGCAGCTGCACGTTGTGCTCGACCGAGCCGGTGAAGTGCTGGAGGAGGTTTCCGAAGTTCTCCTCGGGGACGATCCGGAGGTCGAGCTTCAGCCCGGCGTGGGTGAGCACCTGGGCTCCGGCGTCGCCGGCCGCCCGCTCCTCGGAAACCAGGGCGTGCTCGGCGAGCGCGCCGACGAGCGCCGGCGGGTCGGCGGCCGTGGCGACCAGGTCGATGTCCTTGCAGGTCTCGGCCCAGCGGCGGGCCGAGCCCGCGATCTCGACCCGGCCCGCCGCCGGGCTCTCCCGCAGCGCCTCGGCGATCTCGCGGGCGACCGGGAGGACGTCGGATAACAGCCGCCGGTCGGCGTCCTCTCCGGCGTCCGGCATCGTCTCCAGCGCCGCCAGCACGTTCTCCTCGGCGGTCGGTCCGAGTCCCCTGAGCTCGCGAATCTTGCCCTGCTCGGCCGCCGCCCGGAGGCCCTCGAGGTCCTCGATCCCGAGCTCGTCGTAGAGGCGCCGGGCGGTCTTCGCCCCGAGTCCCGGGACCCGGGTCACCTCCACCAGCGAGGCTGGGAACTTCTTCTTCAGCTTCTCGGCCGAGGGAATGCTGCCGGTCTCGATCAGGGTGACGACCTTCTCCGCCAGGGTCTTCCCGATCCCCGGCAACTCGGTGAGGCGGTCCTCCTTCGCGAGCTGCTCGAGCGAGACCGGGCTGTCGCGAGCGGTCCGCGCCGCCTCCCTGTAGGCGAGCACCCGGAAGCGGTCGGCCCCATCGAGGTCGTAGAGGATCCCGAGCTCCCGGAGGGCGGCGGCGATCTCGGCGTTGCGCATGACCCCAAACCTACCCGGGCACCAACGGGGAAATACGCTCCTGGCGTGCCCGAGCCGAGCGCCCACGCCGACCCCCCAGTCTGGGTCATCCTCCCCACCTACAACGAGGCCGACAATCTCGAGCCGCTGGTTGAGGCGGTCCTCGAGCGGCTCCCCGCCTCGGGCCGGGTGCTGATCGTCGACGACAACTCCCCCGACGGCACCGGCGAGATCGCCGACCGGCTCGCCGCCGAGCACGACGACGTGGCGGTCCTTCATCGGAGGATCAAGGAGGGGCTCGGCCCCGCCTACATCGCCGGCTTCCGGGAGGCGCTCGCGGGAGGCGCCGAGCTGGTGATCGAGATGGACGCTGACTTCTCCCACGACCCCGGTTACGTGCCGCAGCTGCTGCGGGCCGCCGGGGATGCGGATCTGGTGATTGGCTCACGCTACGTCCCCGGCGGCGGGGTCACCGATTGGGGCCCCGTGCGGCGCTTCATCAGCCGCGGTGGGAGCGCCTACGCGCGGGCCGCGCTCGGGATCGACGTCCGCGACCTCACCAGCGGGTTCAAGTGCATTCGGCGGCGGGTGCTGGAGGCAATCGACCTCGACTCGATCGACTCGCTCGGCTACGCCTTCCAGGTCGAGGTCACCTACCGGGCGATCCAGGCCGGCTTCCGGGTGGTCGAGATTCCGATCGTCTTCCAGGACCGCCAGGAGGGCAACTCAAAGATGAGCAAGGCGATCGTCGCCGAGGCGATGTGGCGAGTGCCGGCGATGCGGCTGAAGCGGAGGCGATGATCCGGGTTGCGCGCGCCTCTATGCTGTCGCTGCCAACCGGATGCGGGTCGCTCCTGCGATCATCACACGGGTCGCTCCTCGGCTACATCTCGGAGCGCCCTTGCATCTACGGAGCCCCCTCGCATTTCCCGGTGGCACTTGCTTCACTTTGTATAGTGTGAATACAGGCTAACTGCGACCAGGAGAGGACCGACAGTGCCGGGCAAGCTCACCGATGTGACCGACGCAAACTTCCAGGCCGACGTGCTCGACAGCGATGGCCCCGTGCTCGTCGACTTCTGGGCTCCTTGGTGCGGTCCCTGCCGCGTCGTCCATCCGGTCCTCGAGGAGATCGACGCCGAGCGCGAGTCGCTCAAGATCGTCAGCCTGAACACGGACGACAACCCGCAGACCGCCGCCAAGTACGAGGTCCTCTCGATCCCGACGATGATCCTCTTCCGCGACGGCGAGGCCGTCACCCGGATCGTCGGCGCCCAGCCGAAGGCCCGGCTGGAAGCGCAGCTCGAGCCGTCGCTCGCCTAGAGGATCTGCTCGCTGACGAAGCCGGCGAGGAGGACCGAGAAGCCGGCGATCTCGGCGAGGATCAGCGCCCACATGAACTGATGGAGGCCGGGCGGGCCTTCGCCCTCGCGGAACTGGTTCTCGGTGTCGCGCATGATCCCGAGCGAGATATAGCCGAGGACCGCAGCGACGAAGAAGGAGACCACCGTGAAGGCGGCGATCAGGTTGACCGCCGTGCTCCAGCCGGATAGCTCGACGAAGGTGGCAACCAGGAGGGTCGCGAACGAGTAGAGGAGCGCCGCCCGGTGGGCGGTGTCGACGTAGGGGTGGGCGAGCCCCTCGCTGCTCGCGGCCATCTGCCGGTACTTCCAGATCCCCAGCGACAAGGCAAGGATGAAGATCAGCCCGGCGGACTCGCGGCAACGTCCGGGCTCATGATGCTCGCTCAACCGAGATCACTAGCTCGCGGCCCTCAACGGTGGTCTTCTCGCCGGCGCCGTCGTAGCTGACCGAGGTGGCGAGGGTCTCGCCGGAGATGTAGGCCTCGTGGGCGCGGGCGGCGCCGAGGAGCTCGTCGTCGCCTCCGAGGGAGAGCTCGATCCGGTCGGAGACCTCGAGCCCAGCCTCGCGACGGGCGTTCTGGACCGCGTGGACGATCTCTCGGGCGAGACCCTCGGCCCGCAGCTCGTCGTCGACCTCGAGCGAGAGCGCAACGGCGTGGCCGGCCTCGGCCTCGACCTCGTAGCCCTCCGGCGGCTCCATCACCAGGTTGATTTCGTCGGCACCGAGGGTGTGATCGACGCCGTCGATCGCGATCCCGACCTCGCCGCCTCTCTCGATCGCGGAGGCGACCTCAGCGGCGTCCAGCGCCTCGACCGCGGCGGCGACCTGGGGCATGTGCTTGCCGAAGCGCGGCCCGAGGGCCCGGTAGTTGGGCTTCACCCGGTAGGAGACCAGCTCGGCCTCCTCGTGGACGAACTCGATCTCCTTCACGTTCAGCTCGGACGAGACCACCCCGGCGAGTCGCTCGATCGCGGCGCGCTCCGCGTCGGAGGCGACCACCACCGCCTTCCGCAGCGGCTGGCGCACCTTCACCTTCGCCTGCGCCCGTGCGGCCCGGCCGAGCTCGACCGTGCGGCGGACCGCCTCCATCCCCGCCTCGAGCTCGTCGTCGATCAGCGCCTCGGCGGGCATCGGGAAGTCGCAGAGGTGGACCGAGTCGGGGCATTCGCCGAACTCCTCGTCCGCTCCTCCGCCGAGGTTGGTGTAGATCTCGTCGGCGAGGAAGGGCGTGAAGGGCGCCAACAACGTTGACACGGTGAGCAGGCAGTGGCGGAGGGTGGCGAAGGCAGCGTCGTCACCCTCCCAGAACCGCCGCCGGCTGAGGCGCACGTACCAGTTGGAGAGCTCATCGCTGAACTCGGCGATTGCGCCGCCGGCGGTGGTGCAGTCGAAATTGTCCATGTGCTCGCGGACGGTGGCGACCGTCCGCTGGAGGCGGGAGAGCGCCCATCGATCCAGCTCCCCAGCCGGGCCGTCTCCCCTCCGCCCGGTTCTCCAGGCCTCCGCGAGCCCCGCGGGCTCGAGTGCCTCGGTGTTCGCGTAGAGCACCCAGAACGAGTACGTGTTCCAGAGGGTGAGCAGGAACTGGCGCACCGCCTCGCCGACGGTGTCGACCGAGAAGCGGTAGCCCGCCCAGGGCTTCTGGGCGGTGAAGTAGTACCAGCGGAAGGCGTCGGCGCCGTGACGTGAGATCACGTCCCAGGGCTCTACCACGTTGCCGCGGCTCTTCGACATCTTCTGGCCCTCGGGGTCGAGGATCAGGCCGAGGCAAACGCAGTTGCGATAGCTGGAGGTGTCGAAGAGCAGCACCGACTCCGCCAGCAGCGTGTAGAACCAGCCCCGGGTCTGGTCAATCGCCTCGCAGATGAAGTCGACGGGGAAGCGCTGCTCGAATAGCTCCTCGTTCTCGAACGGGTAGTGGAACTGGGCCCAGGGCATCGAGCCCGAGTCGAACCAGGCGTCGATCACCGAGGTCACCCGGCGCATCTCGCCCTCGCAGCCCTCCCGATCGCAGGGCAGGACCACCTCGTCGATGTAGGGGCGATGGAGATCGTCGGGGACCTCGCCGCCGCGGTCGCGGAGGTCCTTGATCGAGCCGGCGCAGAAGCGCTGGTCGCAGCCCTCGGCGTCGCACTCCCAGATCGGCAGCGGGGTGCCCCAGTAGCGATCGCGAGAGAGCGCCCAGTCGACGTTGCCCTCCAGCCACTTGCCGAAGCGCCCGTGCTTGATGTGCTCGGGGTGCCAACCGATCTCCTCGTTGGCGGCGAGCAGGCGGTCGCGCACCTGGGTCGTGGCCACGTACCAGCTCGACTTCGCGTAGTAGAGCAGCGGCGTATCGCAGCGCCAGCAGTGCGGATAGGCGTGCAGGTAGGTCTCGGCGCGAAGCAGCCGCCCCTTCTCCTCGAGGGCATCGACGATGTCGGGATTTGCGTCCCTGACCCCGCGGCCGGCGAAGTCGGTGACCCGCTCGTCGAAGGTCCCCTCGAGGGTGACCGGGTTCTGAAGGGTGATCCCGTACTGCTCGCCGAGCCGGAAGTCGTCCTCGCCGAAGGCGATCGCGGTGTGGACGAGCCCGGTGCCCTCGTCGGTGGAGACGAAGTCGGCGAGGAGGACGGTGTGGCCGCGGGGGCCGTAGTCGGTGATGTAGTCGAAGGGAGGCTCGTAGGCGGTGCCGGCGAGCGTCTCACCGGGAAAGTGGGCGAGCACCTCGGCCTCCTCCCCGAGGACGTGCTCGACCCGGTCCCGAGCGAGGACGAAGACCTCGCCGCCGAGCCGGGCGCGGACGTATTCGATCTCCGGACCGGCGGCGACCGCCGCGTTCGAGATCAGGGTCCAGGGCGTCGTCGTCCAGACCACCAGCTGATCGCCCGGCTCCACGGGGCTCTCCGGGAACTGGTCGCTGGGGGCCGGCTCCCGGATCGGGAGCTTCACGTAAACCGACGGGTCCTCGACGTCGTGGTAGCCGAGCGCCACCTCATGGGAAGAGAGCGCGGTGCCGCAGCGAGGGCAGTAGGGGACCACCTTGTAGCGCTCGTAGAGGCGGTCGTCGTCCCAGATCCGTCGCAGCGCCCACCAGACCGACTCGATGTAGTCGTTCTCCATCGTCACGTAGGGGTCGTCGAGATCGAGCCAGAAGCCGATCCGCTCGGTGACCCGGTTCCAGTCCTCGACGTAGCGGAAGACCGACTCGCGGCAGCGCTGGTTGAACTCGGCGATCCCGTAGGCCTCGATGTCGGCCTTGGAGGCGATCCCCAACTCCTTCTCGATCTCGAGCTCGACCGGCAGGCCGTGGCAGTCCCAGCCCGCCTTCCGGGGAACCAGATGCCCGGTCATCGCCCGGTAGCGGGGATAGATGTCCTTGAAGACCCGCGAGAGGACGTGATGGGAGCCGGGCTGGCCGTTGGCGGTCGGCGGCCCCTCGTTGAAGCTCCAAAGCGGCGCCCCCTCCCGCTGGGCGATCTGGCGCGCAAAGACGTCGCGCTCGCGCCAGCGCTCGAGCACCCGCTCCTCGAGTTCGGGAAATGACTGCTTCGGGTCTACGGCACGGAATCCCGCCATCTGCGGCGGATTCTGCCAGCCGCGCCTCACCCACCAAGGCGCGGGATGTCGCCGCTCAGTCCGGCAGGGTCAGCGAGCCGTCGTCGCCGACCGTCCAGCGCGGGTTGTGGGCGACCTCCCAGGGATGGCCGGCGGGATCGATGAAGACACCCGAGTAGCCGCCCCAGAAGGTCTCGCCCGGCTCCCGCCCGATCGTCGCTCCGGCCGCGCGAGCCTCCTCGATCACCTCGTCGACCTCCTTCGGCGAGCGCGTGTTGTAGGCGAGGGTGACCCCTCCCCAGCCGCCGCCGTCGGTCACCGCGCTGTCCTCGGCGAGCTTGGCGCGGTCCCAGAGGGCGACAACCATCGGGCCCGCCTGGAAGAAGACGACGTCGTCGGCCTCCTCTGCCCCGGTCGTCCACCCGAGGGCCTCGTAGAACTTCCGCGAGCGGTCGAGGTCGCTGACTCCGAGGGTGATGAGGGAGACTCGCTTATCCATGGGGCCGCCTTTCGATTCGCGTTCAGGGGAGGCGAAGATAATCCGGCGCTGCCCGCGTGGGCTTGAAGATTTCGGACATCGCGGCGCCAGGTCATCGATCACGGAACAATGGGCGCCGACCGAGGAGGACCGTGACGCGGAAGCTGATCTACTCGATGGGAGTGTCGCTGGATGGCTTCATCGCTGGGCCCGGCGGCGATTTCGACTGGTCGGCGCCGGACGAGGAGCTGCATCGGTTCCATAACCAGCGGGCGCGAGAGCTGGGCGCGCAGCTCTGTGGACGCCGGCTCTACGAGACGATGGTGTACTGGGAGACCGCTGAGGAGGACCGGTCCCTCGCGGACTACGAGCTCGAGTTCGCCCGGATCTGGAAGAGCCTGCCGAAGATCGTGTTCTCGAAGACGCTCGAGAAGGTCGAGGGCAATGCCAGGTTGGTCAGGGACGGCGTTGCCGAAGAGGTCGCCAAGCTGAAGGAACAGCCGGGTAAGGACCTGGCCGTCGGCGGCGCTGGCCTGGCCTCCACCTTGATCAAGCTGGGCCTCATCGACGAGTACCGGCCCTTCGTCAGTCCGGTCGTCCTGGGCGGGGGCACGCCTTACTTCCCGGCCCTGGAAGAGAGGATCAACCTGGAGCTGGTCGAGACGAAGACGTTTGGCTCTCGCGTCGTTTACGTTCGCTACCGGCGTGCCTAGGCTCTGGAGATGGCCTATCGAGAGTTCGGACCTACGCGCGAGCTGCATCCGTTCATCGCCTGCGCCTGGGAGCGCCGGGTCCCGGCGGTCGAGGACCCCGGGGCGCGCGTTCTCCCCGACGGCTGCGTCGACCTGGTCTGGCGGGGCGGCGAGCTGCTGGTCGCCGGTCCCGACAGCGAGTCGTGGCTGAGCAAGCTGCGCCCGGGAGAGACCGTGGTCGGCCTGCGACTGCGTCCCGGGATCGCCGGCAGCGTCCTCGGCCTGCCCGCGAGCGAGCTCCGCAACGAGCGGCCACCGGTGGAGAGCATCTGGAGCGGATCCGGGGCGGAGCTCGCTGAAAGGGTCGGTGAGGGGGAGGACCCGCGGCGCAGGCGAGAGTTGCTCGAGACCGCCGTGTCGAAGCGGCTGGCCGCAGCGGAGCGACCCGATCCGCTGGTCCTCGCGGCGACGCGAAGGCTTGGCTTTCCCGGCAGCCGGGTGAGCTCCCTCAGCGACGCCCTCGGGGTGAGCGAGCGGCAGCTGCTCCGCCGATTCAACGATGCGGTCGGCTACGGGCTGAAGACGCTCGACCGGCTGCTGCGATTTCAGCGCTTTCTCTCGCGCTCCACGGCAATCGGTCGCGGCGACGAGGAGCTGGCCCGGGTGGCGGCGGAGCTCGGCTACTCCGACCAGGCCCACCTGACACGCGATTGCGCGGCGCTGTCTGGGAGTACCCCTTCGGCCCTGGTCGCGAGCCGGCACGGATGAGCGACGGGGACGCGCATGTCGTAATCGGGGCCGGTGGTGGCATCGGCGCGGCGGTTGTCCGGGAGCTGCTGAGCCGCGAGCTGCCCACCGTCGCAGTCAGCCGCGGCGGCGACGCGGGGCCCGGCGGCGCCGAGAGGCGCCGAGCGGACGCCGCCACGACGGAGGGGGCGATCGAGGCCTGCCGAGGCGCGTGCGTCGTCTATCACTGCGCCCAGCCGCCCTACACACGGTGGGCGCAGGATCTCCCGCCCCTTACCGAGGCGATCCTGCTGGGGGCCCGCAGCGCCGGGGGGAAGCTGGTGATGGCGGACAACCTCTACTCCTACGGGCACGTCAGCGGCCCGATCACGGAGGAGACCCCACGCGCCGCGACAGGCAAGAAGGGAAGGGTGCGGATCGCAATGGAGGAGCGGCTGCTGTCCGCCCACCAGGCCGGCGAGGCACGGGTCGCGATCGGGCGCGCATCCGACTACTACGGCCCCGGCGGCCGCGGCAGTACGGCCGGAGACCAGGTCTTCGGACGGATCGCGGCGGGAAAGAAGCCGCGTTGGCTGGGGGCGCCCGACCAGCCGCACACACTCAATTACCTGGGCGACGTCGCGCGCGGACTGGTAACGCTCGGGCTCGAGGAGACGGCCGACGGACAGGTCTGGCACCTGCCGGCGGCCGAGCCGCTGACCGGGCGCGCCTTCTGCTCGCTCGCCTGCGAGGCGATGGGCGCGCCGCCGTCGGTCAGTGTGACGCCGCCGGCGATGATCCGGCTGCTGGGGGTGTTCTCACCGCTCATTCGCGAGCTGGGCGAGACCAGCTACCAGTTCACCGCCCCATTCGTCAGCGACACGAGCAGATTCCAGCAAGCGTTCGGGCCGCTCGAGCCGACGCCCCACGGCGAGGCCGTGCGCACCACTGCGGACTGGTTTCGCTCTCAGTCTGGCTGAAGGGCTAAGCGGCGCGGTCGAGCTTCCGGCAGATCTCGGCCAGCTGGCGCTTCTCGCCCTCGTCGAGGGAGACGAATGCCTCGCGGACCCGCTCGGCGTGGGAGGGAAAGGCGTGGGTGACGAGGTTGCGCCCGGCCTGGGTGAGCGCAACCGAGACGGCGCGGCGGTCGTCCTCCAGGCGACTGCGAACGACGAAGCCCCGCGACTCGAGGGTGTCGAGGACCTCGGTTGCGGTCGCCTTCGAGGCCGCCAGGCGCCTGCGCATCGCCCTCAGCTCCAGCCGGCCGCCGGCACTGGTCAGGAGGACCAGCATCGCGAAGCCGGTCGCCGAGACCCCGATCCGGTCGAGATCAGCGGCCAGCCGCCGGGTCAGCGTCGCCTGGGCCCGAACGAGGGCATCGAGCGCACGATGCGCGAGCGGGTCGATGGGGCGCAGGGGCGTCGCCTCGTCGCTCACGGCGCCTCAAGTTAGGCGCCACGGCGGACGAGATCGCGCCTGGGTGCCCCAGAGCCGCCTGCGGCCCTAGGATCGGACGATGCCACCGGCGGAGATTGCCATCCGTCGCCTCGGGACCGCGACCCTGATCGCCGCCGCCCTCGCGCTCGGGATCGCCGGTTGCACCTCCCAGGAGGACGAGGAGACGCCCTCGGCCTGCCTGACCGAGGCCCCCGCCTATCTGCAGGCGCTGCGGGCGGCGCCGGGCGAGGTGCGTCTCGAGGGCACGACCCAGATCTCCGACTGCCTCACCCCCGAGCAAGACGGCGGGGAGCTCGCCCGGGTGGGCTCGGCGATGATCGGCGCGGCCACAGAGCTGAACGGCGAGGCGCTCGCCGACCCTGGCGGCCCGGCGACCGTGCAGCTCGGCTACTTAAGCGCCGCGGTGAGCCGGGGCGCCGACTCGATTCACACCGACCTGGCGCGGCGGGTGACCACGGCGGCACAATTCAGCCCCCAGGGCAGCGGGGCGCTTCCCGCCGAGTTCCTCCGCGGCTTCGGCCGGGGCTATGAGGCCGGGCGGGAGAGCGGCTAGATAGCCTGGATGCGATGGCAAAAGCACCCACAAGACCCGATATCCCCGCATATGCGAGGGCGCTCCCCAGGCGGAGCCGAGGAGCGACCCGTTGGATGTGAGAGGGGATGGCGGAAAGTTGTGGGGAGGCGAGACCACGAAGGCGGTGGAGAACTTCCAGATCTCCGGCGAGCCGATCCCACCCCCGGTCGTCCACTGGCTGGGGCGGCTGAAGGCGGCGGCAGCTAGGACCAACGCCGAGCTCGGCAACCTCGACGCCGGCCTCGCCGAGAGGATCGCGGTGGCGGGCGACGCCGTCGCCTCCGGCGCGCACGACGACCAGTTCCCGATCGACGTCTTCCAGACCGGCTCCGGGACCTCCTCGAACATGAACGCCAACGAGGTGATCGCGAACCTCGCCGGCGACGAGGCGCACCCGAACGACCACGTCAACCTGGGGCAGTCCTCCAACGACGTCTTCCCCTCGGCGGTTCACCTGGCTGCCCTCGGTGAGGTCCATTCCGACCTCCTGCCGGCGCTCGACGAGCTCGGGGCTGCGCTGGAGCGGAAGGCCGACGAGTTCAAGGCGATCGTCAAGGCGGGTCGCACCCACCTGATGGACGCCGTGCCGGTGACGCTCGGACAGGAGTTCGGCGGCTACACCGCCCAGGTGAGGTTGGGGGCGGAGCGGGTGCGCTCGACCCTGGGCCGGGTGGGCCAGATCCCGCTCGGCGGCACCGCCACCGGCACCGGGCTCAACACCCATCCCGAGTTCGCGGCGAAGGTGCGCGAGAAGCTAAGCGCCGACACCGGCCTCGACATCTCCGAGCCGGCCGACCCCTTCGAGGCGCAGGGCAACCGCGACGCTCTGGTCGAGCTCTCCGGCCAGCTGAAGGTGGTGGCCGTTTCGCTCAACAAGATCGCCAACGACCTGGCGCTGATGGGCTCGGGCCCGCGGACCGGGCTGGCGGAGCTGCGGTTGCCGGAGCTGCAGAAGGGCTCCTCGATCATGCCCGGCAAGGTCAACCCGGTGATCCCGGAGATGGTGATCCAGGTC
>JBOGZE010000356.1:0-6326 GCA_050697055.1 Solirubrobacterales bacterium | reverse complement strand
GGTCGGGATCGGGGTTGACGTTGAGCAGCTCGTCGATGAAGTGCGCCGACTCGGTCAGGCGAGCGAGCTGCTCCGGGGTCACGCACTCGTAGCCCAGCTTCAGCTGCAGGGCGGGCAGGATCGAGGTCAGGTTGGCGTTGCCCGTGCGCTCGCCGATGCCGTTGATCGTGCCCTGCACCAACGAGGCCCCCTCCTCGACCGCTGCGAGGGAGTTTGCGACCCCGCACTCCAGGTCGTTGTGAGTGTGGATGCCGACGGGGGTCTCGAGGCCTGCGACGACCTCCCGCGTGGCCTCGGCGACCTGGTTGGGCAGGCTGGCGCCGTTGGTGTCGCAGAGGGTGACGTTCTCGGCGCCGGCGTCGGCGGCGGCGCGCAGGCACTCGAGCGCGTAGCCGGAGTCGTCCCGGTAGGCGTCGAAGAAGTGCTCGGCGTCGTGGATGACCCGCTTTCCCGCCTCGCGGAGGAAGGCGACCGAATCCCGGATCATCGCGAGGTTTTCGTCACGGCTCACCTTGGTCACCTTCTCCAGGTGCAGGCCCCAGGTCTTGCCGACCAGGGTGACCACGGGGGCGAATCCGGCGGCGAGAAGCTGCAGGGTCTCATCCTCGGCCGCGTCTGTGTCCCGCCGCCGGGTCATCCCGAACGAGCAGACCAAGGCCTGGCGCAGCTCCACCTCGGCCAGTGTCTCGAACAACTCCCGCTCCTTCGGGTTGGAGCCCGGGAAGCCCGCCTCGATGAAGCGGATCCCGAGGTCGTCGAGCTTGCGCACAACGCGCACCTTCTCCTGGGCCGAGAGCGACATGCCCTGGCCCTGCATGCCGTCCCGCAAAGTCGTGTCGTAAAGCTGTACCTCTCTCATCTGTGATGCCTCCTTTGGTTCGGGGGAACGAGCGCGCTACCGCTGGCCGCTAGGTGGCCGCGGCGGCGGTAATTCGCCCGATCTGCCCGAAGGCGGAAAGCATCAGGAGCCCAATGTACCGGAGGCGGGTTCGCCGACCTCCTCGGCCTCGACCTCGCTGGGCGCCGGCTCCCGCGGCGCCTCTCCGGTCGGCTCGCCGACCGGATCGAGCCACTCGCGGTACTCCTCGGCCCGCCCGTAGAGGGCGTCGTCGAACTTTGCCTGGATCACCCGGGTGATCTCCCCCGGCTCGCCGAGCACCGCGTGGTCGATCTCGCGAATCGGCACCAGCTCGGCCGCGGTGCCGGTCAGGAAAACCTCCTCGGCGAGGTAGAGCTCGGACCGACCGATGTCTCGCTCAACCACTGTGTAGCCGAGGTCCTCGGCGATCTGGATGATCGACTTGCGGCTGACTCCATCGAGGATCGAGGCGGTGTGCGGCGGGGTCAGGATGACGCCGTCCCGGACCACGAAGATGTTCTCGCCCGTCCCCTCGCAGACCACGCCGCGATGGTCGAGCAGGATCGCCTCGTCGTATCCGGCCTCGACCGAGGCGTTCTTCGCCAGGATCGAGTTCAGGTACTGACCGGACGCCTTCGAGGCCGGGATCAGGCTGTCGGGCGAGATCCGCCGCCAGGGCGAGATGGTTGCCCGGATCCCGTGGCGCTTGCCCTCCTCGCCGAGGTAGGCGCCCCAGGGCCAGACGGCGATGATCATCTCGACCGGGGCGCTCGCCGCATAGAGCCCCATCTCCCCGTAGCCGCGGAATGCGAGTGGGCGGATGTAGCAGCTGCGCAAGCCGTTGCGGCGAATCAGCTCCTTGGTCGCCTCGCGGAGCTCCTCGGCCGAATAGCCGAGCGGGATGCTGTAGAGCCCCGCCGAGCGGACCAGCCGCTTCAGGTGCTCATCGTGGCGGAAGATCGCCGGACCGAGCTCGGTGTCGTAGCAGCGGATCCCCTCGAAGACGCCGGTCCCGTAGTGGAGCCCGTGGCTGAGGACGTGAACGTTCGCCTCGTCCCAGGGGACGAATTCGCCGTTCTTCCAGATCAGCTCGACCTTCTCCACGTGTCTTCCTCCGGGTCGAGGCGGACCCGCGCCGCCTTTTCGCGAGGGTGCTCCGCAGGCGAAGCCTGGGAGCAACCCGATTCGTGTGGTCGCCAAGTATGCCCGATGAGGGTCCGCGCGGACAAGCGATTCGTTGCTAGAGGGCGGCTAGCACCGCCTCGGTCATCTCATCGGTGCCGACCTCCCGCGTTCCCTCCCCGCCGGCGAGGTCGGGGGTACGCAAACCGTCGGTGAGCGCCTTGTCCACCGCCGCGTCCACGCGGTCGGCCTCCTGGAGCCGGCCGAGACCGTAGCGCAGCATCATCGCCACCGAGAGGAAGGTCGCCAGCGGATTGGCGATCCCCTTGCCGGCGATGTCGGGCGCCGAGCCATGTACGGGCTCGAACAGGCCCGGCCCCTTCTCCCCCAGGCTCGCCGACGGCAGCATCCCCAGCGACCCGGTGAGCATCGCCGCCTCGTCGCTGAGGACGTCTCCAAAGAGGTTCTCGGTGACGATCACATCGAAGTCGGCGGGCCGGGAGACCAGCTGCATCGCGGCGTTGTCGACCAGCAGATGGTCGAGCTCGATGCTCCCGTACTCGGGCGCCAGGCGGGAAACGGTCTCGCGCCACAGGCGCGAGGTCTCGAGCACGTTCGCCTTGTCGACGGAGGTGACCTGGCCGCGCCGCTCGCCGGCGGCCTCGAAGGCGACCCGGGCGATCCGCTCGATCTCCTCCACCGTGTAGGCGCAGTCGTCATGGGCGCGGTCGCCGTCGCGCCCGCTCTCTCCGAAGTAGATCCCGCCGGTGAGCTCGCGCACCACCAGCAGGTCGGTGCCCTCGATCCGCTCCCGCCGTAGCGGGCTCGCCTCCAGCAGCGCCTCGCTCGGGCGCACCGGCCGCAGGTTGGCGAACAGGCCGAGCCCCTTGCGGAGCCCCAGCAGCCCCTGCTCGGGGCGAGGCGCATCGGGGTCGGTGGTGTCCCACTTCGGCCCACCGACGGCGCAGAGCAGGACCGCGTCCGAGGCGCGGCAGGCGGCGAGGACGTCGTCGGTGAGCGCGGTGCCGTGAGCGTCGATCGAGGCGCCGCCGATCGGGTGCTCGGCGATCTCGAAGTCCCCCAGCGCGCGCAGGACCTCGGTCGCCGCCGCTCCGATCTCGGGCCCGATTCCGTCGCCCGCCAGCAGGGCGATGCTCTTTCGCAGGTCGGCGGCCGTCACGCGCCTCGGCCTCCGCCACTGCACCTCGACCGGGTAGACATCGCCGTACTCCTCATTCACCGGCCCGGCTGGCGTCGATGTTGAGGCGGATGTAGCGCAGCTCGAGCGGCACCTCGAGCTGGGCGATCACCGCCTCGGTGAACGGGTCGCGCAGATCCTCGGGAAGCCGGTCGCGGTGCACGGCGAGTCCGCAGGCGCTGATGAAGTTGCGCGGGTCGTCGGGGACGACCACGGGCAACTCCTCGAGCCAGCAGTCGATCGCCTCGAACCCGGTTTCGCGCAGCCTCTCCTCCGTCTCCTCCGGCCCGTAGAAGTTCCAGGGCCTGAAGCCGCGGACGTATTCGGCGAAGGGCTCCCGCTCGGAGGTGGCGAGGATCGCCTCGCACCACGCGGTGACGTTGTCCCGGCCACCGCACTGCGCGACCAGCCGGCCCTCCGGCCGTAGGACCGAGTGAAGCCGCTCGAACAACCGCCGGTGATCCTCGATCCAGTGGAAGGTCGCGTTGGAGAAGACCGCGTCCACGGAGGTGATCCCCGCCCGTTGTTGCAGCAGCGCGGGCGTCAGCTCGAGCAGATCGGAGGTGATCAGATTGACCCGGTCGTCCCCGGCGAACGTCTCCGATGCGACCTCGATCATCGAGGGCGAGCCATCGACGCCCACCACCTGCCCGCTCGGGAGCTTGTCGAGCAGCAGCTTGGTCGCCCGGCCCGAGCCGCAGCCGGCGTCGAGGACCGTCTCCGCTCCCTCCAGCGGCATTCGCTCGAGGACGCGGCGGGCCCACTCCTCCTGGGGCGCCGCAAGCTGGTCGTAGGCCTTCCCGTCCCAGTCGGTGGTGGTGCGGGCGCTCACAGCGCCGTGGTCACCGGGCCGCGGTCGGCGCGCCCCTCGGCCTCGAAGGCGTCGATCGCGTCGGCGCGCTGCAGGGTCATCGCGACGTCGTCGAGGCCGTTGATCAGCCGGTGCTTGATCTCCTCGTCGAGCTCGAATTGGAAGACGCCCTTGGCGCAGTTGACCGTCTGGTCGTCGAGGTCGATCCGGGCCTCCCCCGCTCCCGCCACCGCCCGGCAATGCTCCTCGTCGAGGACGACGGGGAGGAGGCCGTTCTTGGTGCAGTTGGTGAAGAAGATGTCGGAGAACGAGGGGGCGATCACCGCGTCGAAGCCGTAGTCCTTGAGCGCCCAGACGGCGTGCTCCCGAGAGGAGCCCGAGCCGAAGTTGCGCCCGGTGACGAGGATCGGGGCGGCCTCGAGCTCGATCTCGCCGGAGCGGAACCAGTCGTAAAAGAGGAACTCGCCGAACCCGGTGCGCTCGATCCGCTTCAGGAACTGCTTGGGGATGATCTGGTCGGTGTCGACGTCGGCGCGGTTGAGCACAGCGACCCGGCCCTCAATGATTTCAATTGGGTCCATTGCTCTGGCCCCCCTTCGGCATGAAACGGGTTGTCCTCGCTTCGCTCGGACACCCTCGCATCATCAGGACCACTCCCGAATGTCGACGAAATGTCCCTCGACGGCGGCCATCGCGGCCATCTTCGGGCTGACCAGATGGGTGCGGCCGCCGGCCCCCTGGCGCCCTTCGAAGTTCCGGTTGGAGGTGGAGGCACAGCGCTCACCGGGGCTGAGGATGTCGGGGTTCATCCCGAGGCACATCGAACAGCCCGCTCCTCTCCACTCGAACCCGGCGGACTGGAAGATCTCGTCGAGCCCCTCGCCCTCGGCCTCTGCCTTCACCTGGGCCGAGCCGGGGACGACCATCGCCCGGATGTCCTCCGCCACCCGGCGGCCATCGATCATCGCCGCCGCCTCGCGCAGGTCGGAGATCCGCGAGTTCGTGCAGGAGCCGATGAAGACGCGCTCCAATGGGATCTCGGTCATCGGAGTGCCGGGCTTCAGATCCATATAGGCCAGCGCCCGCTCGGCGGTCTCCCGATCGGTGGGCGAGTCCATCCTCTCGGGGTCGGGAACCTGATCGGTCACCTGGACGACCATCCCGGGCGTAGTTCCCCAGGTGACCATCGGGGAGATCTCCCCCGCGTCGATCTCGACCTCGGTGTCGAAGCTCGCGCCGTCATCACTGGGAAGGTCGCTCCAGCGCGCAACGGCGGCGTCGAAGTCGTCGGGGACGCCCGGCCGGCCGCGCATGTACTCGAAGGTCGTCTCGTCTGGGGCGATCATCCCGGCCCGGCCGCCCCCCTCGATCGTCATGTTGCAGACCGTCATCCGGTTCTCCATCGAAAGCGCCTCGATCGGCTCGCCCGCGTACTCGACCGCGTGGCCGCGCATGCCGCTGGTGCCGAGCCTCCCGATCGTCGCCAGGATCAGGTCCTTGGCGGTGACGCCCGGACCGAGCTTCCCCCGGTAGAGGATCCGCATCGTCTTCGGGCGCTTCTGTACCAGGCACTGCGTCGCCAGCACGTGCTCGACCTCCGACGTCCCGATCCCAATGGCGAGCGCCCCGAAGGCGCCGTGGGTCGAGGTGTGGGAGTCGCCGCAGGCGATCGTCATCCCGGGCTGGGTCGCGCCGAGCTCCGGGCCGATCACGTGGACGATGCCCTGGCGATCGGAGCCGAGCGAGTAGAGCGGGAGGCCGAACTCCTCGCAATTCGTCTCCAGCGCCTCCACCTGGACCCGCGAGAGGGAATCGGCGATCAGCTTCGCGGTCGGCGTTCCGTCGGTGGGGACGTTGTGGTCGGCCGTGGCCAGGGTCTTGTCCGGACGGCGCACCGATCGCCCCGCCAGCCGCAGCCCGTCGAAAGCCTGCGGCGAGGTCACCTCATGGACCAGGTGGAGGTCGATGTAGATCAGGTCATCGTCGACCTCGTGAGGCTCCCAGATCTTCTCGAAGAGGTTCTTCGGCATCGTCCCTCCTACCCTCGCCTCAGCCCCGCGGCGACGACGGCGACGAAGCGGGCCTCGCTCGATCCATTGTTCTCGAAGTGGTGCGGTAGGTCCGCGTCGAAGGTGACGCTGTCGTCAGCTCCCAGCTGGTGGCGGGTGCCGTCGATGAAGAGGTCGACCTCGCCGCTGAGCACGACCGCAGTCTCCCGGCTGCCGGGCTCGTGTAGGGGCGGGTCGGCGGGCCCTCCCGTGGCGGCGCCAGGGGCGAGCGTGTGGACGGAGACGTCGGCGCGCTGTCCGGGCAGCGGCGGGGTCAGCTCCTCGACC
>JBOGZE010000355.1:0-2285 GCA_050697055.1 Solirubrobacterales bacterium | reverse complement strand
GTGGCGGGAACTCATCGGGTTGGTCGAGCTCGTCGGGCTCGCCGATCGGCTCGTCGTCGCCGAAAATGAGCGGCGGCTTGTGGTCGCGCGGTGGAGCCTCGGTGGCACCGTTCGCGTCCGAGCCGTTGCCGCTTACGCGGCGGCGCGCCTCCTCGAGCAGCCCGCGCACGCCCGAGCCGTTCGCGCGCTTGCCGTTGCCGCCTTTGGAGCTCCGACCGAGCTGTCGCCTCGGCTCGTTGGTGCCCTCGCGGCCGAGGTCGTCGTCGAAGCCGAAGTCGAGCTCCGGCAGCGATTCGCTGGGCTCGCGGCCAGGGGGAGCCTGGTCGCGGGGCTGACGCTCGCGCGGCGGGTCGGCCTCCTCCGGCGGGCGGTTGCCCTGGTCGGATCGGCCTCGGTTCACATTGAAATCGAAGTCGAAATCTGTGTCTGACATGTCGCTCCAGCGACTGAAGAACCCGGTCGGAACTGTGGGTCGACGGGCCCAGCGCCCGACGGAAGATAGAAGTAGGCACAGACAGTCGCACCCGGCCAGGCGGAAGGCGGCAGTCTAGCATTGGCCTCGTGACGGACTGCGGGGCCCAACCGAGCGTGACCATGCATGACTGACCTCGAGACGCTCACAGGTGGCGCCGAGGAGCTCCTGCCCGAGGGGAGGCTGCGCGAGCAACTCGGCGAGGGCCGGGCACTCCGCGTGAAGCTGGGGATCGACCCGACTGCCCCGGACATCCACCTCGGGCATGTAGTTGTCCTGACCAAGCTCGCCCAGTTCCAGGAGGCTGGCCACCAGGTTGTCCTGATCATCGGCGACTTCACAGCCCGCGTCGGGGACCCGAGCGGCCGCGATACGCGCCGCCCGGTGCTCGGCCCCGAGGAGATCGACGCCAACGCCAAGACCTACCAGGACCAGGCCTTCAAGGTCCTCGACCGCGAGCGAACCGATGTTCGCTTCAACGGCGAGTGGCTGGACATGCCCGCGGAGGAGCTCTTTCAGCTGGTCGGCAAGACCACGGTCGCGCGGCTGCTCGAGCGCGAGGACTTCAGCAAGCGGATGGCCACCGACCAGCCGATCTCGGGATTGGAGCTGCTCTACCCGGTGCTGCAGGGGTACGACTCGGTCGCGATCAAGGCCGACGTTGAAGTGGGGGGGACCGACCAGAAGTTCAATCTGCTCTTCGCACGGGACCTGCAGAAGGCCTACGCGGTTCCTCAGCAGTCGATCGTCACGATGCCGCTCCTGCCGGGCACCGACGGCGTCCAGCGGATGAGCAAGTCGGCGGACAACTACGTCGGCGTCACCGACCCACCGGAGGAGATGTTCGGGAAGCTGATGAGCGTCCCCGACGGGGCGATGGGGCTCTACTACGAGCTGCTGCTGGCCGAGCCGGCGCCCGAAGGCCATCCTGCTGAGGCGAAACGGGCGCTCGCCCGCGGTCTCGTCGAGCGCTTCCACGAGGTCAAGGCCGCGGAGGCCGCGGAGGCGCACTTCGATCGCCTGCACGTGGAGCGGGAGGCGCCCGAGGACGTCCCCGAGGTTGCGTTGGGCGAGATCGAGGCGCTGAGCGCGAACCCGAAAGACGGCGAGATCCACCTGCCGCTGCTGATCTCATCCGTGTTCGAGGTCAGCACCAGCGAAGCGAGGCGGCTTCTGCAGCAGGGCGGGGTGAAGGTCGAGGGCGAGACGGTCGCCGCGGAGCCGCTCGACGTGCCGGCCGACCGCCTGCTCGGCAAGGTGATCCAGGTCGGGAA
Source organism: Solirubrobacterales bacterium (assembly GCA_050697055.1). Lineage (GTDB taxonomy): Bacteria > Actinomycetota > Thermoleophilia > Solirubrobacterales > 70-9 > CAVVYV01. The sequence continues at coordinate 539 of JBOGZE010000355.1, read as the reverse complement.
GCGGCGCTTCGCCCGCCTGGTCTAGGCCCGAAACGCACCGTTTGCAGGACGATCTCGACTAGCCTCCGGGACCGGCTCCGCGTCTCGACTTGACGCCTGGCGCGGGTTATACTCTGCGGTCGCTCTTGCTTCGGATCACGAAAGGAGCAGCCTCCTAAGAGGAGCCCAGATCGGCCGAGATTCTCGGCCGGGCATTACCGGGCCCCTCGACGAGGGGCCTTTTTCGTGCCGGAGAAGCGCACAGCGAGGTGGCGAGTCCCGCCAGCCCCGCCTTAGCGGTCTTTGAAAACTGAGCAGCGCGCGACGAGGGACCAAAAATCCTTCGTTGCTCGAGCCCGACCCCTGTCCATCATGCACCGGGCAGGGGCCGAAATACTCCGTCATGTCGGCCACCGCTCTGTGTACGCGGTGGCAGTCAGCTACATGACAGCTCTCTTGTGACGTCAGTCACGTCACATTTTTTACGGAGAGTTTGATCCTGGCTCAGGACGAACGCTGGCGGCGTGCTTAACACATGCAAGTGGAGCGACGAACCAGGC
>JBOGZE010000354.1:0-4875 GCA_050697055.1 Solirubrobacterales bacterium | reverse complement strand
GCTCCCACCAGCGCCGTCCCCAGGGACTCGGTTGGCCGACCGCCCGGGCGGCGGTGGCGCTGGCGGCGGTCACCGCCGTCGCCGGCGTGTTCGGGGCGGCCGTCGGGCTGCCGGTGCCGGTGCTCGGCGAACCGGGCAGCCCGATCGCCGCCTCGCTGACCGGCAACTCGCCGCTCGACTCCGGCACCCCGCCGGGGCTGACCAAGGGCCCCTACTTCCCGGTGGTCACCGACAACCCGGACTTCGGCGAAGCGGACGCGAAGTTCGGGGCAGAGCGCTACGGCCACACCCACCTGGGGCAGGATGTCTTCGTCAAGCCGGGCACCCCCCTGGTCGCGGTTCGCGACGGGATCGTCATCGACGGGGGCGGCGGCAAGAGCTTCTACGCATACGGCGGCGGCAACAGCCTGGTGATCTACAGCCCGGTGGACGACCGCAGCTACGTCTACCTGCACATGCTCCATCCGGCACTCGTACACGCCGGCGAGACGGTGCAGGCAGGGCAGCCGGTGGGTAAGGTCGGTTGCAGCGGCTCCTGCGACGGCCCCCACCTGCATTTCGAGATCCGCCTCGGGCGGGTCGCCTACGGAATGGAGCGGAGGGCGATCGATCCGCTTCCCTTCCTCCAGCAGTGGCCGGCGGCGCCGGCCCAGTGACGCTCGACTAGCCCCTCAGCGTAGGATCGCCTCAATGGCCGAGGTCACCTACGAGCGCCGCGGCGCGGCTGCGGTCCTCACCATCGACCGGCCCGAGCGTCGCAACGCGGTCGACCCGAAGACCGCCGACCTGCTGCTGGAGGGATACCGAAGCTTCGAGGCCGACGACGAGGCCCGCGCGCTGGTCCTTGCGGGAGCCGGCGACGAGGCCTTCTGCGCCGGCGCGGACCTGAAGTCCGTCGCGGCCGCCAGGACCGATCGCGGGATCGCCGAGCAGTGGCTGAAGCCGCGGCCGGACGGCCCCCTCGGCTTCACCCGCCTAACCTCCTCGAAGCCGACGATCGCCGCGATCTCCGGCTACGCCCTCGCCGGGGGCCTCGAGCTCGCGCTCTGGTGCGACCTGCGGATCGGCACCGAGACCGCCCGGCTCGGCTTCCCGGAGCGGCGCTGGGGGGTCCCCCTGATCGACGGTGGGACCCAGCGGCTACCGCGGATCGTCGGCATGGGCCGCGCGCTCGACATGATCCTCAGCGGCCGGATCGTCGAGGCTGAAGAGGCTCTGGCGATTGGCCTGCTGACGGAGGTGGTGCCGGCCGGCAAGCACCGGGAGCGGGCCCTGGAGATGACCGAGGGACTTGCCTCGTTCTCGCAGGAGACGATGCTGGCGGACCGCCGCTCGGCGCTCGAGGGGTTCGGGCTGCCGCTGAAGGACGGACTTGCGCTCGAGGCCGAGATCGGTGGGGCGGTATCGGGGATGGGCGTCGAGGGCGCCGCCCGCTTCGCTGCCGGCGAGGGCCGTGGCGGCTCCGGCGCCGGCGTCTAGCGTCCTAGATCCGGAAGGACGGCAGCAGGCGCTTCTCGGTCTCGCCCTTGACCTGGGCGATCACCTCGATGTGTCCCTCGAGCGGGGTGCCGCGGAGCTTGGTGGCGAGCAGATCGTCGACCTGGAAGACGCCGGCGGAGTTGTTCATCTCGATCTCGACCTTGACCGGGCGCTCCTCCCCCGCCTCGATCCTGACCTCATCGATCGCCGCAGCCGAGAGTGCGTGGATCCCGTACTGACCCTCCTCGACGGGGATTCGCGAACGTCCCTGCGCCATGTCGAGAGCATCCGCGACCCGGACCACCCCGGCCTCGACCGTATAGGGCTCGCCGCGGCGGCGGTGGCCGATGATCGCGTGCAGGATCTCCGAGATCACCACGGTCCGCTCCGGCTCCTCGTAGGTACCTTCGAGCAGGGATTGGAGACGGTCCTGGACCAGGAAGAGGCTGTAAGCCTCGTGGTCGGCGCGGTGGATCGACATGCCGACGTCGTGCAGCAGCGCCCCGCCGGCGACCACGATCTCGGCGTCGCGGTCCCTCATCCCGTGGTCGCTGACCATCGCCGGCTCGATCCCTCCCTTGACCAGCAGGCGCAGGAGGCGAAGCGCGATGTTCAGGACCACCTGGACGTGCACCCAGGAGTGGTCCGACATGCCGAGCCGCTCCGAGGTGATCTGTGCCATGTACCACCAGGCACGCACCCGCTCGTCCTCGTTGACCGCGTCGAGGAACCGCTCCAGCCGGCGGTTTCCGCGCGTCGGCGCGTGCACCTTGGCCTTCGCGACCGCATCCGCGATCGAACCGGCGCGCACATCGGGGCCATGTGCTTCCATCCTGGTGATCTTCGCAGGGGGCGCGTAGGGATTGTGAACGAGGGGTGTGTCTACGCGGTTTCGGGCTATTTGCGTGGTTTCCGACCGCCGATGTGGTTACCGTGAATCGACTTTGGCTTAAGGAACTGGGATGAGCGTCTGTTCCCACACCGGCGTGTCCGTTCCTGAGTGCTCGTGCAGGGCTTGCCTGCAAGCCCAGATCGAGCGCCACATGCCGTCGGTCCTTGGCACGGACCGAACACCGCGAATGGAGGGCGGGATCGAGGCAATCGCCTCCCCCACCTCGATCGATTCGCCCTCGCGACGGTGGGCGGTTCTCAGCCGCCTGCGCCGCCCTCGCCTCCGCCGCGCCGCGTAGATCCAGACGCATCTAGTCTCGCGGCGCCGGCGCGCCCGGCTCCCGCAGCACCCCGGCGCTCGCCGCCACTACAAAGAGGATCCCGGCCACCTCGGCAGCGGCAAGGTCCTGCTGCAGCGCGACCAGGCCGACCAGGGCCGCGATCGCCGGCTCGAGGCTCATCAGCACCCCAAAGGCGCCCACCCGCAAGCGGCGCAGGGCCTCGAGCTCGAGCGAATAGGGAATCGCCGAGCTCAGCAGGGCAACCGCCGCACCGATCGCGATCACCCTCGCATCGAGCAGATCCGCGCCTCCTGAGGCGATCCCGGGCCCGACCATCAGCGCCGCCGAGACCATCATCGCCAGCGCCAGGCCGTCGCCGCCGGAAAAGGCGCGCCCGATCCTGGCGCTGAGCAGGATGTAGACCGCCCAGAAGCCTCCCGCCGCCAGTGCCAGGGCGACCCCGGCCGCCTCCGCAGACCCCTCCGGACCGGTGAGGAGGACGATCCCGGCCGCAGCCAGCGCGACCCAGGCGAGGTCGAGCGCTCGCCGCGAGCCGAGCAGGGCGACCATCAGCGGGCCGACGAACTCGAGGGTGACCGTAATCCCGAGCGGGATCCGGTCGAGCGCCTCGTAGAAGCAGAGGTTCATCGCGGCGAGGGTGACGCCGAAGGCGGCGGCGAGGACCAGGGCACGCGGATCGGCGCCCCGGACCGAGGGCCGCCAGACCGCGACCAGGACGAGCGCCGCGAACAGCAGCCGGTAGAAGACGGTCCCGGTTGGCCCGACCTCGTCGAAGAGGGTGGTGGCCGCGGCGGCACCGAGCTGCACGGAGAGCACTGCGCCGACGACCAGCACCGGCGCCACTCCGCGCCGGGGGTCAACTCCCGCCTCGCCGGCTGCGCTGCTAATCGCCGATCACCTTGATCACCAGGCGCTTCGGGCGCCGGCCGTCGAACTCGCAGTAGAAGACCTGCTGCCAGGGGCCGAGGTCGAGCCGCCGCTCGGTCACCGGCAGGACCACCTGATGATGCGTCAGCAGGTTCTTCAAGTGGGCGTCGCCGTTGTCCTCGCCGCCGCGGTGATGACGGTAGTCGCCGCCTTCGGGCAGCAGCTCACGGGCGACCTCGTTGGCGGGATCGCTCCAGCTCGGGGGCGCGATCTTGTCCAGCCACTCGAGCGTGTCCTCGTGCAGCCCGGGCTCGTTGTCGTTGACCCAGACCGCCGCCGTGATGTGCATGGCGGAGACCAGAACCATGCCCTCCGCGACACCTGAGGTGTCGACGGCGCGCTGCACGTCGTCGGTGATCCGAATGAACTCCCGGCGCCGCTCGGTCTCGAAGGTCATGTAATCGGTGTGCGACTTCATCGTGGTCGTTGCCTCCTTGTTGTGCCCGCCATTCCCCAGCTTTTGGTGCATGATGGCGCGATGGCGGGCCTGCTCTCGCTCGAGCGCTCAGACGACGTCGCGATCGTCACCCTGCAGCGCCCGGAGAAGCGAAACGCTCTATCGATAGATCTGAGGCTTGAGCTGGCCGACGCCTTCGGGGCGCTCGGAGAGGACGGCGAGATCGGCTCGGTCGTCCTCACCGGCGCCGGGCCGGCCTTCTGCTCCGGCATGGACGTGACCCAGTTCGGCGGCGACCGGGCCCACAAGGAGAAGCTGGTGGAGACGAGCGTCGCCTGCTTCCGGGCGGTCGGCAACTGCGCCAAGCCGGTGGTCGCCGCGGTCAACGGCCCGGCGCTGGCGGGCGGGTTCGCCCTGGCGCTGCTCTGCGACCTGCGTCTCGCCTCGGAGGCGGCGAGCTTCGGCTTCCCCGAGCTGCCGCGCGGCATCCCGCCGAGCTACGCGGCAGCCCGGGCGGCGCTCTCCGGCCCGATCGCCGCCGAGCTCACCCTGACCGGCCGGCTGCTCGACGCCTTCGGCGCGATGCGCCTGGGGATCGTCGGGGCCGTCCATCCCGCCGAGGAGCTGATGCCGCGGGCGATCGAGCTCGGCGGGCGGATTTCCTCGGGGCCGCGGGCGGCGATTGCCGAGACGAAGCGGCGGATCCTCCTCGACCGCGAACGCAGCTTCGGCCAGCTCTTCGCCGAGGAGGAGCGAGCCCTGCGCGAGGCCCTGCTGGGCGACGATCCTGACGACACGGCGGCCTGAGGTTGGTATCCGTCTGAGCGCTGGTTAGTCTCTCTGACGATGAGCAAGGGAGCGGGTGACATCTCGATCGCC
>JBOGZE010000353.1:0-3849 GCA_050697055.1 Solirubrobacterales bacterium | reverse complement strand
CGTGGGTGGCGGCTTGCTGCTGCTCGCGGGCGGCGTTGCACTCAGCCGCGTGGTCGCACGCAACCCCGCGTAATCGGCTTGAGAGAGCTGGACTCCCGAAGACCCCGGCCGACGCCGGGGTCTTCGCCTTCCGGCGGCCGCGAATCAGGTTGTCAACGGGCCTCGCAGCCATCCGGACCGGGGTCGCGACCGAGCCTCTGGCAGTAGCGCTCGAGGAAGATGGAATCAAGCGTCTCCAGGCTGACCGGAGGGCCGCTGAGCACGCCCTGGCGGACCTGGTCGGTCACGGGCTCGCGAGGGTTCAACTCGCTTACACGCTGCAGCCGTTCCAGGGCGGATTGACTGTCGCCCTCGAGCGCGTCGAGCGCCGCCAGCTCCAGCGTCGCGTACCAGTTGTCGGGATCCCGGTCCAGCGCCCGGTCGAATGCAATCCGCATGCGCCGGGGCTGATCGAGCCGCGAGGCAATCGCTCCTTCCACCAGGTAAGGGTTGGCGCTGAGAAAGTTGAGATCGGCGGCCCGATCGAGGCGGTCGTAGGCAGCGTTGGGGCTGGCTCCCCAGGTCTCGGCGGCCTTCTTGGTGTCGACCGCGGCGGTCCAGGGCAGCGCCAGCGAGAGCGCGGCGAACACGACGACCACTCCGCCCGCCACCGCGGCCGGCCGTTCCCAGTCGCTCGCCCAGCTCGGAGCTGCCCGCAGGCCGCGATCAGCGCCCACGCTCATCCCCAGCCCGAGCCAGGCGAAGACCGGCGCTGAGAGGGCGGGAAAAGCCCAGAACCAGTCCCCGGTCGAGTGCGCGAACCAGTAGACGAAGACGACCGCGGCGAGCCCGCCCACGCCGCGGCCGAGTGGATCCGAGGAGCGGAGCCGCGTCCGACCCACGCCAATCAGAGCTGCGACTAGAAAGCCGATGAAGAGCGCCGCGCCCACCAGGCCGGTTTGGGCGAGAATCCGCAGGGAGAGGTTGTGCGGATGAGTTGGCTCCTCGTCGCTGTTGCGCTCCCGGACGTAGTCCTCCGCGAAGTTCTCAGTGCCAACCCCGCTGATCGGCGAGTCCTTGAACTCGTCGAAGGCGACGCTCCAGAAGTCGTAGCGGTTGCTGCCGAGCCCCTGACTCAGCCGCGAGCCCTCGAACTCGTGCTCGAATTCGCCGCTCTTGAAATCGTCCCATCGGTCGCCCGCCCAGCCGATTGGGTTGCCGATCACACCAATCGCCACCACGGCACCCGCGAGCGCGATCACTCCCGCCACTCCAAGCACCGCGCGGGACCCGACCCGCGCGGCATGCTCCGGAAGGTCCAGATGACGATCGAGGAAGCCGATCAATGAGCCGGTCAAGAAGAGGACGACCGCGCCGATCAGGGTGGCGTCCCGGGCGCTGTCGAGCGCCGGCCCGAGCGCCGCCGCGTTGTCCACCGCGTCGAAGACGTTGAGGATGGGGTTGGCGGTGAGCGCCACAACCACCGCAAGCGGCCCGACCATGATCAGCGAGCGCACCAGGCCGGGGACGAATGCGATGTAGGCCAGCGCGGCGAGGGGCGCGGCGATCAGCCACCCCCGGCTCTGCGGCATCAGAGCGAGCTGAAAGAGGACGCCGGCAAGCGCCAGCATCAACCCCCGGGCGGGCCAGGGGGCCTCCTGCCGAGAGGCGAGGAAGATCGCCGGGAAGATGGCGCTGGTGAAGAGCGCTGCGTTGGCGTTGTGGTACCCGGTGGGCTCGGCGAAGCGGCCGGCGATGAAGTACTGGAGTGGGTTCGCGGAGTCCGCGGCCTCGAGCAGGACCGTACCGCCGATCACGCCTATCCCGACCGCGTATAGGCCGAGCAGGGCCGCGGCGGTGCGCGGCGCCCACGGAGGCAGCGTGAAGATGACGAAGGCGGTCAGATACAGCAGGCAGCGATTTGCGCCGTCCCAGGCGGCACCCTGGTCGTCGGCCCAGACGATCGAGAGATAACTCCAGAGCGCAAACGCGCCGAGCAAGGCGATCGCGGCGAGCGCCAGAAGGGGAAGACGGGGCAGGCGCGCCCTGAAGGCGTAGAGCGTGGCGCACAGCACCCCAAGCAGGAAGAGCGCGCCCGGGTAGGAGTCGGTCGCCATCACGCCTCCCTGGGCGGTCGCCCAGAAGAGGAACACCGCCACCGCGGCAACCCCCGGGATCAACTCGGGCCTGCGGGTAACCACTGCGATCCAGGCGGCGCCACCACCGTCGATGCGTCTCGACGGGGGGGCGGCCCGGGGCAGCTCACCGGGGCGCAGCGCGACGCGGCCCTGCCTCTTCGGCAGGCCGCTATCCGCGTCGTTCACGACTGCTGGTGGCGCTCGCGGCTAGCTTTGGAGGGCGTTCCGTTTTGAAGCTCGGACCGAAGTCGAGCAGCCTCGCGGTTGAGCCGCTTGCTGGCGCTCTGGGCCATCTGCTCGAGTGAGCGCTCGGTGCGGACGATGATTCGCATCTCGGCCTTTCGTTGCCGGCGCTCCCAGCTCTTGCTCATCGCATCGAGGCGCTCGTCGATCGTCTCCTCGGTCAGCTCAACCGGTCCCTCCCCCTCGGGGCTGACTTTGGAGGGCGTTCCGTTTCGAAGTTCGGACCGAAGTCGAGCGGCCTCGCGGTTGAGCCGCTTGTTGGCGCTCTGGGCCATCTGCTCGAGTGAGCGCTCGGTGCGGGCGATGATTCGCTTTTCGGCCGCTCGTTGCCGGCGCTCCCAGCTCTCGCTCATCTCCTTGAGGTGCTCGTCGATCGTCTCCTTGGTCTGCTCAACCAACCCCTCTCGCTCCCGCTCGAGCGCCCGGGCCAGGGTCGCGTCAACCACTGCCTCGAGCCGCCCGTTCGGCGAGCGCACCCCTTTGCGGAACAGACGGGGGCGCAGCCTCGACCGCCGGCCAAGCAATTGGCGCTCAAGCTTCTTCCGCTCCCGCCGGCGACGGCGGGCGAGTCGCCGCTGCTTTCTCGACGTCGGCTGCGGCAGCAGCTGCGGCTGGGCGACCTCGTATCCGTTGGTCTCGCCGTCATCGCCGGGCGGCTGGGGGCTTTCCGCTGGCTTGGTTTTGCCTCTTCCCATCTTTCCCGTCGGTCTGGCGATTGGCCGCGAGCATCATACGACCCCCGTCGGTGGGATCCAGAGCGAACTCTAAGATTGACGCGCTTCACCGCCGGGCTCTGAATGAGCTTCGCTGAGATCACATCCGCGCTTCGGAGTCGTCGCCACTTATTCGCGGTAACGCTGATCGCGTGCCTAAGCGTGGTGGCTGTGATCACCGCGGCGGTTCCGAAGGTCTACAAGGCGACCGCGACCATCTACGTGGGAAAGGACGCTCCCCGCCTCAACACCGACCAGGGGGAACAGCTCTCCCGCACTTATACGACCCTGGCCGGAAACCCGAACGTCGCTCAGGAGGCCCTCGAGGCCCTCGACCTCGGCCTGACGCGCCAGGAGCTTCTCGACAAGATGTCGTTCACGCCGGTCGAGCGCACTCAGCTGCTCGAGATCGGCGCTGAGGACCGGTCCCCGGCGGAGGCGCAACTGATCGCGAACACCTACGCCGATGTGTTCGCGAACACTGTGGCGGCTCAGGTCGCCACTGGGAATGCTCCGGCGACCGTCTCCGTGAACCAGCCGGCGGTGGAGCCCTCGGACCCGATCAGGCCAAACTATCCGCTCTACCTCGGGTTCGGCGCTCTCCTCTCCGTCTTGATCGCCGCAGCGGTTGCCGTGGTTCGCGATCGCTTCGATCGCCGACTCCGGATCGGCCCGCGCGACGACACGGTTCAGGGCCAGCTGATCCTCGCCCGGATTCCGACGCTGCTCGAGCCGGGCGCGGTGAACGGAAACGGTGCCGGGTCGTGGGTCGCAGG
>JBOGZE010000352.1:0-2349 GCA_050697055.1 Solirubrobacterales bacterium | reverse complement strand
GGTCGAGGAGGAGCCCGAGCCCGAGGTCGAGGAGGAGGCCGAGCTGGTCGGCGAGGGCGAGGAGGTCCCCGAGGGCGAGGAGGCCCCCGAGGGCGAGGAGGCCCCCGAGGGCGAGCCCGCCGAGGGCGAGGGCGGCGGCGAGGAATCCGGCGGAGGGGGCGAGTAGCACCTGTCGCTGTTTCGCCGGCGCCGGCACCGGGAGTCGGATCGCGGCGACGAGGGGGGACCGTCGCGAGCGGACGTGCTCGTGGTCGGGCTCGGTAATCCCGGGGACCGCTACGCGGGTACCCGGCACAACATCGGCTTCGAGATCGCCAACGAGCTCGCCTGCCGATGGAAGCTTCCCCGCGCCCGCGAGCGCTTCGGCGGCCTGATCAGCGAGGCCCGGGTGCGCCCGGGCGGCCCCCGGGTCGCGGTGCTGTTTCCCCAGACTTTCATGAACGAGTCGGGGTCGGCGGCGGGACCGGCGCGCGGCGCTCTCGGGGTCCCGCTCGACCACGTGATCGTGCTCCACGACGAGATTGATCTGCCCTTCGGTGAGGTGCGCAGCAAGCTCGGCGGCGGCCTCGCCGGCCACAACGGGCTGAAGAGCCTCGGCGGCGGCCTCGGGGGCCCGGACTTCTGGCGGGTTCGGGCCGGCGTCGGCCGCCCCGAGAGCAGCGACCCCGAGATCGTCTCCTCTTATGTCCTCTCGCGCTTCCGCGAGCCCAAGGATCAGGTCGCGGTTCTGATCGAGGCCGCAGCCGACGAGGCCGAGCGCCTGGTCGAGGAGATCGCCAATGGCTCTGACTAGTTATTCGGTCGACGAGGCCGGCGTCGCCCTGCTCCGGCTCGAGCGCCCCGACGCTCGCAACGCGGTCAACACCGCGATGCTCGAGGAGCTGCTCGGACACTTGGCCTCGGCGCGCGACGACGAGGCGGTGCGGGTACTGGTGATCTCCTCGAACGACCACCTCGGGCTCTCTGCCGGAGCCGACGTGCGCGAGGAGCTCGACGAGGAGGGGAGGGTGCGCCGGATGGAGCTCTTCGCCGACCTCTATGACCAGCTCACCGGCTTCCCCAAGCCGACCGTCGCCGCCTGCCACGGCTCGGTCGTCGGCGGCGGCGCCGAGATCGCGGTCGGCTGCGACCTCCGGGTGGCCGGAGGCAACCTGCGGATGAAGTTCCCGGGCGGCGAGCTCGGCGTCCCGGTGGGCCCGGCTCGCCTGGTCACCCTCTGCGGGCTCTCCACCGCCAAGTATCTGCTGCTCACCGCCCGCAACGTCAGCGCCGACGAGGCACTGCGCTTGGGTCTGGTTCACCGGGTCGCACCCGCGGCCCGCACCGAGGACGCCGCTCTGGAGCTCGCCACCGAGGTTGCGGGCCATCCGCCGGAGGCCCTGGTCCGGCTGAAGGAGATGCTGCTTCGCTGGGACGGCGTCGTCGAGCGCTCCGCCGAGGAGGGCCGGGGCCAGATCGAGTGGCAGCGCTCGGGCCCCGGCCTCCCGTACCGCGAACGCTAGAGGCCCGTCGCCAGGGTCGCCTCGCTCAGGCGAGGACCCACATCTCCTTGAAGGGGAGCGTGAGGTGCCGGTGGGGCCAGGATAGATTCACCTCGCCGAGCATCGACTTCGATCCCCAGGTAGGGGGGCGGTTGACGCTCGTCCAGGGCCCGTTCGCTACCGAGGAGCGGCTCGCCCTTCACCGGGACGGTTGGTCCGAGGGGTTCGCGAGGCTGAGATTCGTCTTCGGAGAGATACTGCGCTGAGTTATGTCACGGGAGAATGTCGAGGTCGTGCGCAACGCTCTCGACGCGTTTAACGCCTTCAGTCGGGGCGAACTGGAATCGTTCGGCGAAGCCGTCCGGGAGCTTTGGGATCCGCAGATCGAGTGGCACTGGCATGACGAGCGGACCATCCCTGACGTCCCACAGCATCTTCGGGGCGCCGCAGAACTCATCCGGTCGTTGGAGCAGTTTCGGGGCGCGTGGGTCGACCTGGCCGTGGAGGCACTTGAGTTCATCGAGGCGCCCGGCGATCGTGTCCTGACTCTGATCCGCCAAAGCGGGCAAGGGCGGGAAAGCGGGGTCTCGATCGTGTTCCACTACTTCTTTGTCTGGACGATCCGAGAGGGAACAGTGCGCAACCTGGAGCTCTTCCGCCATCGCTCCGACGCCCTCGAAGCCGTCGGACTGTAGAACTAGCCTCGTGGCTACTGCTTCACGTGTGCGCTAGCAGCCGCCGGGCGGCTCCGCTTGCTCCTATGTCAAGGGCACGGCCCCGACCGCTGAGGAGCAGCCCGCAATTTGCGGACTCTCTGGGACCAGGAGGTTGGAAGTCGCTTGATCTTCAGAGACCCCTCTTAGAAGCC
>JBOGZE010000351.1:0-45479 GCA_050697055.1 Solirubrobacterales bacterium | reverse complement strand
GGTCTCCAGCACCTTGCGGTTCTCGAGGTCAACCACGCTGTGGAAGGCGAGCGCGCCGGCGACCCGAGTCACCGGGTCGAAGTCGACCTGGCGGATGTGGCCGTTGCGCGCCAGCAGCCGCTTCAGCCTCCCCTCGTCGTCGGCGAGGGGCGGGGTCTCCGTCACCGTGTAGGAGTACGGGTCGGCGACGCCTTCCTTCAGGCGAGCATTCCCGTCCTTGTCGAATGTGATCGGGAGGTTCTTGAAGCACATGGTCTAACCCACCTGTATCTCGTCGGGTCCTGCCTCTTCTCCATCACCTGGGGGCGCCTGGCCGGCGAGTCCGCCAGTCGGGCCGGACTTGAGGACGTCGAGGCTCTCCGGGACAGGCTGCTTCTTGTTGCGCTTGGCCTGGTCTACCGTGTCCCAGTACTGCAGCTTCTTGTAGAAGAACCCCTCCAGCCTCGCGGTCAGCGACGGCTTCGAGGCCTCCCGGGCGAAGGCGCTCGGCACGTGGCCCGTCAGGTCCCACAGTGGCTCGGTGTTGCGACTCCGTAGCGACAGCCGCCGCAGCCTGCGGATGTGGGTGCCATAGGTCCTCGCCATTGCCCCCGAGAGCGCCGAACCGGGTGGCGCCTTGTAGAAGGGCGAGAACTTGTCGGGGAAGCCGGGCATGGTGCAGCCGATGCAGGCGCCACCGGCGACCATGCAGCCGCCCATGTGGTTGATCGCCCCGCGTTCGGTGATGTTGCACTGGACGACCGGGCCCCAGCAGCCGATGTGCACCAGGCACTCCTCGTCGCCCTCCTGCTCCGCGAATATGCCCTCCTCGTAGTAGCCGGCCCGGGGGCAGTGCCGGTGCACCGTCTCGCCGAAGAGCCAGGCCGGGCGGCCGAGCTCGTCGAGCTCCGGCAGCGGACCGACGCCCTGGAGGAACATGAGGACGGCGGCGACGGTCTCGGTGAAGTTGTCGCCGATCGGGGAGCAGCCGGGGACGTTGACCACCGGCACGCCCAGCGCCGAGCGGTAGTCCCGGCCGAGGAAGTCCATCAGGCTCATCGAGCCGGTTATGTTTCCGGCGGCCGCCGGGACCCCGCCCCAGGTGGCGCAGGTTCCGATCGCGACGCAAGCCGCCGCCCCGGGGGCCATCCACCTGACCCAGTCGGTGATCCGAAGCGGCTGGTCCGCAGCGCGGGGCGGGTCGAAGCCCTCGGGCCAGTCGGCGCCGAGGCCGAGGCCGGAGAAGAAGCCCTCGGTCTCGAATCTCTGGTCATCCGGGATTGACCCCTCGAGCACCACCACGTAAGGGGCCCCGAGAGTGCCGGCGACGGCCTTCGCGAACGGCTCGACGAAGCCGTGGCCCGCCGACACCGAAAGCACCGGATGGTGGAGGACCACCTTCGGGATCCCGGGAATCGAACCGGCGAGAAGCTCCTCGACCGAGGGTGAGGTGGCGCCGGTGGCGGCCACGGAGCACCCGTCGCAGCTCATGCCCGCGATCCAGAAGACATGCACCTCGCTGAGCGGGCCCTCGTCCGAACCGCCGAGCCCCCCGATGCCGCGCGGCGTAGCGCCACCGAAGACGTCGCCCGCCTTCTCGGCTACCGGAATACCGCCGACCTGCGTGGTTGCCACCCTTCTCTCTCCTCGTCGCGGCGGGACTAGCGAGCGACCTCTAGATGTCCAGAGCACATACTAGATCGCGGCGAGGGGTGAAAGTCAAGTACGCGATCCAACGCTCAGACCGGCGCCAGCGAAGTCGTTGGCTCTTGCGGCTGCGGCCCTCGGGCGCCCGCCTGGAAGCAGACGAAGGGTGGCGGGCTTGCCACTCTCCTAAGCCGCGACGGGTCGTAGCCGGCGATCCTGACGTCACGGTTGGGATGCGCGCGAATCGTCTCGGCGACCGCCTCGACCACCTCGCCGACCTCGCCGTCGCGGAGCACGACCAGCGACGGCTCCCAGCGCCATGAAACAACGCCGGCGCCGGCCTCCGTGGGCAAGCAGACCTCGACCGCGCAGCAGAGCGAGCGTGAGAGGAAGGAGCGGGCGACCTGATCGGCGGCAACCGGCGGCATCGACGGCCAACCTGGGGCGCTCCCTCGGGGTGCGGATCTACCCATGCGAAGAGAGTAGGACGGGGTGCAGCCGAGATCCATCGCCTTTTGGCGGCGTCCCATAGAAGATTCTGCGGTGCGGGTCGCTCTCAGCCGGCGGGGGCCGGAGTAACGTCGCCCGCGCCCTCGGTCAACCAGCAGCGGACGATGTCACGCATCGAGAGGATGCCGATTGGCGTTCCCTGCTCGAGGACGATGACGTGGCGAAAGCCCCCCCGGGTCATCTCCTCGGCGGCCTTCTGGAGCGGCCAGTCGGCGTAGGCGTAGATCAGCTGGTCGGCGAGGTGATCGCGGACCAGCTCCTTGTCGATGTCCTCGCCCCGGCCGTTGGAGCGCAGCAGGTCACGCTCGGTGATGATCCCGGGGGCGGGCTGCTCGTTGTCGAACACGACCGCCGCCCCGACCCGGTACTTGGTCATTCGCTTCGCCGCCTCCCTCAGCGTGTGATCGGGGCCGACGGTGACGACGATTGGGTTCATTCCCTCGCGGACGAGCACAGGCGCTCCTTTCGTGGCGATCGGCACGAGCAGTCTATACCCGCAAGCTATTCCATATACAGGGACGTTTCTCTCAAGGAATCCGTTTATAGTTAGGCAAATGGCTATAACGCTGACGCAGCTGCGCAGTTTCGTCGCGATCGTCGAAACGGGGTCCGTCACCGGGGCTGCCACCGAGCTCTATGTCACCCAGCCTTCCGTTTCCGCAGCCGTCTCGGCACTCTCCAGGGAGCTCGGCGTCGAGTTGACCGAGCGTGCCGGCCGCTCTGTCGAGCTCAGCGACGCGGGCAAGGCTTTCGCGCCGTACGCCGCGCATGTGATCGGTCTCCTCGATCAGGGAGGCCGCGCGGCTCGCGAGGCGGCCGGCGCGGTGGAACGCGAATTGCGCATCGCGGCGGTCACCACTGCCGCCGAGCACATCGTCCCCCCGCTGGTGCAGGAGTTCTCAGCACGACGCCCGGAGCTGAGGGTGACACTTGACGTCGGCAATCGCGAGCGCGTGTTTCGGCAGGTGGCGAGCCATGAGGCCGACGTCGCGATCGGGGGCCGGCCTCCAGCGGATGGCGAGCTCTCCGGGAAGGCCTTCCTGGAGAACCCGATCATGTTGATCACGGCGCCCGACGACCCGCTTGCACGTCGTCGCGCCGTGCCGGTCCACGAGCTCGGTGAGCGCCCGTGGCTCCTGCGGGAGCAGGGGTCGGGCACGCGCACGATGACGGAGGAATTCCTGGCTCGCCACGAACTGCGGCCGCAGATGCTGACCATGGGCTCCAACGGGGCGATCAAGCAGGCCGTCCGGGCGGGCCTCGGGGTATCGCTTCAGTCAAGGGCGGCAACTGCCCTCGAGCTCGAGCACGGCATACTCGCTGCGGTCTCCGTTCGCGAGCCCCTGCCTCGGCGCCAGTGGTTCGCCCTCTGGCCCTCGAAGGGTCTGCTGCGCGAGCCCGTTCAGGACTTCCTTGATTTCGTCACGAGCAAGGCGGCGAAGCGGCTCGTCGAGCAATTCTGGTTTACGGATGGAGCCGGCCGTGAGCGGTCCCGCGGCGGCCGCAGGGCATCTAAGCCGGCGGGGCGGACGAAAGCGCAATAGCGCGAAGCAGGCGGTCCGCCGCCTGAGCGTAATAGACCGCGACGCCGTCCCTCTTCTCGAGTAGCTGGCCCGCGAAGCTCACGACAAGCCGCACGCCCGCGGCGCAGACGGCGTCGTAGGCCTCCTGAATCTCGCCCGCCGGAGTGGCGAGCACCGCGGCCTCGATCTTGCGGGCCGAAACCTCGTCGCCCAGGCGAGACAGCGGCAGGATCTCCCGCTCGATCCCGGACCGGCCCGTCGGCGGATCCCGCTGGAAGACAGCGGCCACCTCGATGCCGAGTGTCTTCAGTAGTGGAGACTCGAGCAGCGCTGTCCCGAATCCGTTCCCGCCAACGAGCGCGACCCGGCCGCTCGGTCCCTGGCGGCTCTCCAGTTGCGCGAGGAGGCGGTCGACCTCATAGCCAACTCCCCGTTTGCCTGTTGCTCCTACGGCCTGGAGGTCGCGGCGAACCTGTGCCTCGCTGTGGCCGGCGTGCCGCGCAAGCTCGCTCGATGTGAGCACGCCGCGGCCTGCCGCCGCCGCCTGCGCCGTGACAAGGAAGACCTCGGCGAGTCGTGAGCGAAGGCTCGTCGGGCCACGCAGTCGGCCTCCGTCGCGCTCGCCACCGGAGCGTCGGTCCTGAATCGGAGTCCGCCCCTTGCCTGGCACGCGGGCTAGGCCGCGATCGGCGGCTCGGCAAGCTCGCGGACCGCTGCCGTCACCGCCTCGGCGGTAATCCCTAACTGGCGCAGTACTTCCGCACCGGGGGCAGATGCGCCGAAGCGCTCGACCGACACAGTGAGATCAGCAAAGCGCTCCCACCCGAACCCGATCCCCGCTTCCACGGCGACAACCGGCACCTCGGGCGGGAAGAGCGACTCGACGTACTCGTCCGGTTGCATGTCCAGCAGCTCCCACGAGGGCATCGACACCACGCGCGCCGCGATCCCGTGCTCGCGCAGCTCTTCCTGCGCCTCGAGCGCCAGCGCCACCTCGGAACCGGTGGCGACTATCACCGCGTCGGTCCGCCCCTCGGTGGGTTCCGAGAGCACGTAGGCGCCTCGAGCGAGCCCGTCCGCCGCAGCCAGACGCGTGCGGTCGAGCACCGGCACGCCCTGCCGCGTCAGTAGGAGGCACGCGGGACCGTCGCACTCCTCGAGCGCGACCCGCCACGCCTCGGCGGTTTCGCCGGCGTCTGCGGGGCGAATGACCGTGAGGCCGGGGATCGCCCGGAGCGCCGCATAGTGCTCCACCGGCTGGTGGGTCGGACCGTCCTCGCCGAGGCCGACCGAGTCGTGCGAGAAGACCCACACGACCGGCAACCGCATCAGCGCCGAGAGCCGGATCGCGGGGCGCATGTAGTCGGAGAAGATCAGGAAGGTCGAGCCGTATGGCTTCACGATCCCGCCATGGAGGGCCATGCCGTTGACGACAGCCCCCATGGCGTGCTCGCGCACACCGAAATGCAGGTTCCGGCCCGCGCGCTTGCGGCTGAAGCCTTCCGCGTCCTTGAACTCGGTCTTGGTCGACTCGGCGAGATCCGCAGCCCCTCCGAGCATCGTCGGGAAATAGGGCGCGAACGCCTGCATCGTGGCGTTGCCCGCCGTGCGGGTGGCGAGGGCGTCCTTCTCCGCGGGGTCGAACGAGGGCAGCGCGTCGGCGAGGCCGTCGGCGGGCTTGCCCTCCCAAGCGCGGTCCCACTCGGCCATCAACTCGGGATCGCTCTTGCGCCGGCTCGCCAGGCGCTCCTCCCATTGACGCTGAAGGGACTGGCCGCGGGCGGCCGCGGGATGGAATGCCTCGTAAGCCTCCGCCGGCACCTCGAACTCCAGGTCCGGGTCCCAGCCGAGCGCCTCCTTCGTGGCGCGCACCTCGTCCTCACCCAGAGCGGCTCCGTGCGCCGCCGCGGTGTTCTGGGCGTTCGGCGCCGGCCAGCCGATGATCGAGCGCACCCGGATCAGGGACGGGCGGTCTTCGTCGGCGATCCCCGCTTCGATCGCGATCGACAAAGCCGCCTGGTCGTTGGCGTCATCGACCTCTTCCACGTGCCACCCGTATGCGCGGAAGCGCGCACCCACGTCCTCGGTGTCGAAGCTGAGGGCGGTGCCGCCGTCGATCGAGATGTGGTTGTCGTCGTAGAGGTAGACGATGCGCCCAAGGCCCAGATGCCCGGCGAGCGAAGCGGCCTCCGACGCGACGCCCTCCATCATGTCGCCGTCCGAGCAGATCGCGAACACCCGGTGGTCCATGAGGTCGGCCCCGTAGCGATCCCGCAGGAAGCGCTCGGCGATCGCCATCCCGACCCCGTTCGCGAACCCCTGGCCGAGCGGCCCCGTAGTCGTCTCGACTCCCGGTGTCGCGTGGCCGCCGAGCACGCGCTCGGGGTGGCCCGGTGTGAGAGAGTCCCACTGGCGGAAGCGCTTGATCTCCTCCAGCGAGAGGCCGTAGCCGCTCAGGTGCAGCACGCTGTAGAGGAGCATCGACCCATGCCCGGCCGAGAGGATGAAGCGGTCGCGGTCCGGCCAGCCCGGGTCGTCGGCGTTGTGCCTGAGGTAGCGCGCGTAGAGCAGATGCGCGACGGGCGCCATCGCCAGCGGCATCCCGGGATGGCCCGAGTTCGCCTTCTCGACGGCGTCCATCGTCAGGGTCCGGATCGTGTTGATGCAGACGCGATCCACCCGCTCGTCGGTGTGGAGCGCTTCAATCCCCATCCTGGTCGCGGCGGCGTTCACTGCTCGACCGCGCTGACTTGGTCGGGGCCGGCGTCCGGGTCGGAGCCGGCGTTGGGGTCGGAATCGGCGTCTGGGTCCAGCTCGGGATCGATCACCGGATGCTCGTCGGTGGGCCCCTCCGCTCGGGTGCCCTCGCCCCCGAGGGCGACGGCCGCGCGGGCGGTCGCCATGTGGTACAGGATCAGCAGCTGCACCAGCGCGAGCGACTCGGAGCGGTGCAGATCGATGCCGATCGTGAACTCGCCCAGCCGCTGGCTGCGCAGGTGCGGAGCGAAGTGGAGCCTGTCCCAGATCGCCTCCTCGAGCTCAGCGGCGCGATTCGGGTCGATGTCACCCGGAATCTGCACCAGCCGCTCGCGATCGCCTTCCTCGAGCGTGATCCCCCGCCCCCCGTTGCCGATGAACGGCGAGAGGTCGGGGTGGGGAAGCCCCTCACGGAGGAGGATCTCGGCGTCGAGGCGGTCCGGGTTGTCCGTCTCGCCCTGCATGAATGAGACCACCATGTCGGCGTAGCGCTCCTGGGGACGGATGTATGCGGCGGAGTCGGGCTCGCGCCGATCGAGCTCAGCCAAGACCTGGTCGGTGGTGTAGCCGCGGCGCGAGCAGTCGCGCTGCACCTTCCAATGCCGCCGCAGTTCCTCCGGGGGCTTCAGATAGACGCGAACGTCGTAGCACGCGCGCATTTCCGGCGTGTGGTAACCGAGCAGCCCCTCGACCACGCTGAACGCGTGAGGCCTGACGTAGACCGGCGCGCGGAAGGTGCCGTCCGAATGGCTGTAGACGGGCTTCAGGATGGCCTCGCCGGCGCGGAGGTGCCGGAGGTCCTGGCCCATGATGTCGACGTGGTTGCACGCAGGGTTCAGCGGCGTGATGTTCATCTCGGCCCGTTGCTCGCGGTCGTATCGGTGGTAGTCGTCGGTGCAGACGTGAGCCACCTTGTCCTTGCCGAAGGCGCGCACGAGGCCGCGAGTTAGGGTCGTCTTTCCGGCCGCCGAATCGCCGACCACTCCGAGGATGATTGGTCGTGGCATTGCGCGTCTCCTAGCTCGCACTCTCGCCGGTCGCCTCGGCGCCTCCCGCATCCCGCGGGAAGGCAGGCGAATCTAGCCGTGACATGGATGGATTGCAAGCAAAACTTCCTGGGCTATTCATCGAGCTATCCTTATGCTTTGACTCGAAGACGCTGCTCGCGTAGATGTCCTCGGCCTCGATCGTGACCAGCTGATCCTTGCTCAGCTGACCGTCGCTCTCGAACAACCGGCTCGCCTGGCGTAGCCGCGCGCGGTCGATCGCGTTGCGGATGCTGCGGCCGTTGGCGAACCGGGGCTGCTCGATCCGTCGCTCGGTGTACTCGCGAAGTGCCTTCTCGGCATCTGGCGAGAGTCGATAGGAGGCGCGATCCAGCATCAGGTCGGCGATCTCCATCAGCTCGCCCACGTCGTAGTCGGGGAAGTCGACGTGGTGGGCCACCCGCGAGCCCATCCCGGGGTTGGACTCGAAGAACTGGTCCATCCGATCCTTGTAACCCGCCAGGATCACCACCAGCTTGTCGCGGTCCGCCTCCATCACCTGGAGCAGGATCTCGATCGCCTCCGCGCCGTAGTCGCGTTCGTTCTCCGGGCGATGCAGGTAGTAGGCCTCGTCGATGAAGAGGACTCCACCGTAGGCCCTCTTGATCACCTCCTTGGTCTTCGGAGCGGTGTGGCCGACGTATTGCCCGACGAGCTCGTCACGGGTGACCGAGACGACGTGCCCTTTCTCGAGATAGCCGAGGCGATTCAGGATCTCGGCCATCCGCAGCGCGACCGTTGTCTTGCCGGTGCCGGGGTTGCCCGTGAAGGACATGTGGAGGGTCGGACGCTCCGAGCTCAGGCGGTGCTCCTGGCGCAGCCGGTCGATCACCAACAATGCGGCGATCTCGTTGATGCGCCGCTTCACCGGCTCGAGCGCGACCAGCTCCGCATCCAGGTCTTCGAGCACCTGGTTGACGTGGGTCTCGCGCAAGATCGTCTGCACGCTCGCCTCGGAGTCGGCGGCGTCGGCCATGATGCGGTCGATCTCGGCCGTCGGCTTTGGCTCCTCGGGCGGCCGGGTGGCCGCGCGGGAGTCGCCGGGCCTCTTTCGATTCATGGTGAATGCCTGGTCGGCCATCGCTGTTTTCCTCGTTGAAGGTCGGGTCCTCAGGACCCGGCGCCGTCCTTGGCTGCGCCGGTCGCGTCGGGTGAGTTGCCGTAGCGGCGGCCGACGGGCTCGCGGAGCGTCGCGTAGGGCTGGAGCCGGTAGACCATCTGGCGGTCGCCGACATCCGTTCGATCGAGCCTGAATCCGGGCTCATCCGCGGGGCGGTTGACGATGAAGGCGAGCGCGGTCGTCTGCCTGCCGTAGTTGGAGTCGTAGGCGGTCACCTTGATGTAGTGGTTGGGATTCGCGGTGCGACACTCGCGCATCAAGCGCATCGGCTCCTCGGTCTCGTCCTCCCCCAGATCGAACAGGGGGTGACTCCACATCTCCCAGTAGGAGTTGCGCGGGTGTGGGTCGTCGGTGTACTCGACCCCGATCGCCCATCCGTTGCTGAGCGCGTACCGAATCTGAGCCTCGATCTCCTCGTCGGTGAGGTCGGGGAGGAACGAGAACGTGCCCTGTGTGACTCGCATTGGTCTGCCTCTTTCTTGGCGGTGCTAGGCCGGGGTCGGTGTGACCTCGACGTCGGGGGTGTCGGTCGACGCGAAGTCGAAGGTGATGTCCTTCCATACGTCGAGCGCCGCATCCAGCTCCGGGCAGCCCTTGGCGGCCTTCTGCAGGATGTCCGGCCCCTCCTGGAAGTAGTCCTTGCCCTCGTTGCGCGCTTGGATCATCGCCTCGACGGCGACCCTGTTCGCAGTCGCACCCGCGGCGATCCCCATCGGGTGGCCGATGGTGCCGCCGCCGAACTGGAGCACGGCGTCTTCACCCAGGTAATGGAGCAGCTGGTGCATCTGGCCGGCATGGATGCCGCCGGACGCGACGGGCATCACGGCTGCCATCGAGGCCCAGTCCTGATCGAAGTAGATCCCGTGCTCCAGGTCCTCCTCCAGGTAGTTCTTCCGGCAGGTGTCGTAGTAGCCCTTGATCATGCGCGGGTCGCCTTCCAGCTTGCCGACGACGGTGCCCGCGTGGATGTGGTCCACCCCGAGAAGCCGGCACCACTTGGCGATTACCCGGAATGAGACGCCGTGATCCTTCTGGCGCGTGTAGGTGCCGTGGCCCGCCCGATGGAGGTGCAGAAGCACGCCGTTCGCCCGCGCCCATTTCGACATCGAGGTCATCGCCGTATAGCCGATGGTGAGGTCCATCATGATGATCACGCTGCCGAGCTCCTTCGCGAACTCCGCACGCTCGTACATGTCTTCCATGGTCGCGGCCGTCACGTTCAGGTAGTGCCCCTTGACCTCGCCGCTATCCGCCATCGCCCGATTGACGGCCTCCATCGCGTAGAGGTAGCGGTCTCGCCAGCGCATGAAGGGCTGCGAGTTGATGTTCTCGTCGTCCTTGGTGAAGTCGAGGCCGCCCCTAAGGGCCTCGTAGACGACCCGTCCGTAGTTCTTCGCTGAGAGGCCGAGCTTGGGCTTGGTGGTCGCGCCGAGCAGCGGACGGCCGAACTTGTCCAGGTACTCCCGCTCCATCACGATCCCATGCGGCGGGCCCGGGAAGGTCTTGACGTAGTGCGGCGGGATCCGCAGGTCTTCCAGCCGAAGCGCGCGCAGCGCCTTGAATCCGAAGACGTTCCCGATGATCGAGGACGTCAGATTCGCAATTGAGCCCTCCTCGAACAGATCGAGGTCATAAGCGATCTTCGCGATGTACTGGTCGTCGCGCCCGGGAACCGGCTCGACCGAATAGGCCTTCGCCTGGTAGTGGCTGTGGTCGGTGAGGCGGTCGGTCCAGACCACGGTCCAGGTCGCCGTTGAGGATTCGCCGGCGACCGCCGCGGCCGCCTCAATCGGCTCCACACCCTCCTGGGGCGTGATCCGGAAAGCGGCCAGGATGTCGCTGTCCTTGGGCTCGTAGTCGGCGTCGTAGTAGCCCATCTCGGCATACGGCGTAACGCCGGCCGCCCAGCGGTCCTTCTTCGTCTTCGCACCATTGCCGCTCATAGGGTCAGACCTGCCTTCCTCTTCTTTGCGGTCGCTGATTTGCAGATGGCCTAATAGTATCCGCCAAATACAGAAAGATAAAGCAAATTTTCACTCCTCTTTCATAGAGATATAGCTATGTATCAAAAAGCAACCAGCTCTCTCTCCATCGACTCGCTGTACTCGCCGTTCCGGGCGGCCGCCGTGCAGCGGGCGCGATGGAGATAGGTGGCCTGAGCCTCGTCAACCCTGGAGCTGTCGCCAGACCACGTCTTCAGGCACGCGGCCAGAAGCGCACGGCCGTACGAGAAGGTCAGCTCCCAGGGAACTCCGCCGAGCCTGTTCATGGCGTCGAGGTGCGCGGCCGCCAGGTCGTCGCTCTGTCCGCCGGAGAGGAAGGCGATCCCGGGCACCGCGGCAGGCACCACGCGCCGAAAGCAGATCAGCGTCCGCTCGGCGACCTCCGCGACGCTCGCCTGCTCCGGGCAGTCATAACCGGAGAGCAGCATGTTCGGCTTCAGGACGATCCCCTCGAGCCGCACTCGCTGATCAGCGAGTTGACCGAAGACCGCCCGAAGCACCTCCGTGGTGACCTCCTCCGAGCGATCGATGGTGTGATCGCCGTCCATCAGCACCTCGGGCTCCACGATCGGGACGATCCCGGCCTCCTGGCAGAGAGCCGCGTAGCGGGCGAGCGCATGGGCGTTCGCGTCGATGCAGCCAAGGGTCGGCAGCCCCGGGCCGATCTTGATCACCGCCCGCCACTTCGCGAACCGCGCGCCGAGCTGACGGTACTCGCCGAGGCGCTCCCGAAGGCCGTCGAGCCCTTCGGTGACCGTCTCCTCCGGGTAGCCTGCGAGCGGCTTGGCGCCGGTGTCCACCTTGATCCCCGGCAGCACGTCACGCTGCGCCAGATACTCCGGGAAGGGGATACCGTCGGAGGTCGCCTGGCGGAGGGTCTCGTCGTACATGATCACGCCGCTGATGAACTGCCCGGCGCCGTCGGCCGTGAGCACCATGTTCCTGAAGGCGTGGCGCGCCTCCTCGGTGGGTGCGACCCCGACGCCTTCGAGCCGCTTGTCCATCGTGCCCGTGCTCTCGTCGGCGGCGAGAATGCCCCTGCCCTCGGCCACCATCGCCTGAGCGGTCATCTCGAGCTCTGCTCTCTCCATTGCTAATCGACCTCCATGTGTTCTCTCGATGGATCCGTCGTCGTGGTGGGTCCCCCGTGACCCGCATGCCGGGCCTCCACGAAGCTCACTGAATGCTGGGAGACGAGGATCGACTGGGTGACCAGGTCTCCATCCACTTCCCTTGGGGGACCGAGCAGGGAGCCGCCGGTGACTCCCGTCGCGGCGAAGAAGGCCGAGCCGCCGACGAGGTCGTCCAACTCGAAGACCTGATCGGTGTCCAAGCCCGCCTCGGCGAGCGCCTGAGCCTCCGCTTCATCCTGGGGGGCGAGCCGGGCCTGCATGCCCGCTCCGACCGCCTTTGCGGCGCACGCGGTCATCACGCCCTCGGGCGTTCCCCCGATGCCCATCAGCGCGTCGGCCTCCAGCGAAGGCAGCAGAGCCTGGAGCGCACCCGCCACGTCGCCGTCCGCCGGCGTGATCACGGAGACCCCGGTGCGATGCAACCGTCCGATCAGCTCGGCATGGCGGGGCTTGTCCAAGACCACCACGCGAAGCTCGGCAGTCGCCTTGCCGAGGGCGGAAGCGATACGGGTGACATTCGCCTCGGGGCGATCAGTGATGTCGATGGCGTCGCGAGCGGGCGCGGCGACCACGAGCTTGTCCATGTAGAAGGAGGGACCCGGCCGCAGCAGAGTGCGCCGCTCCGCGAACGCGATCGTGGCGAGTGAGCCGGGCAATCCCTTTGCGCAAAAGGTCGTGCACTCCAGCGGATCGACCGCGATGTCGAACTCGCGCCCGCCGACGCCCAGTTGCTCCCCGTTGTAGAGCATCGGCGCCTCGTCCTTCTCTCCCTCGCCGATCACCACCGTTCCGATGCCAGGGGCGGTCGAGAGCTCCGACCGCATCGCCTCGGTCGCCGCGGCATCCGCGGCGGTCTTGTCCCCGCGGCCGACGAATTCCTGGCAGGCGAGCGCCGCTGCCCGGGTCGCGGCGAGGGCGACCGGCTCCAGGGCGGAGAGAGCGTGCGACGCTCCGCCACGCTCGGGGCCAGGTGCGCGATCCACCGGGATCGGCCCGGCCGACGTCACCTCAACGCTCACAACTTCTCCTCGCTTCCGACCATTTGGGAGCCGCGACCCTACCCCGGCTTCCATTGGAAATCAAGGGGATCTTGGTCCCAATTAATAGCTGTTTATCTATGACTCCCGAGACGACGCGGGTGGTGGCCCACGCTAGCCGCTCGCGCCGACGGCTGCCGGCTGCAGGACCTTCTCGGCGAGCTCCACGCAGCGTATCGATTAGCCTCCTCGCGCTTGCGGAAGAGCCCGGTGGACTCGAGCACCACCTCAGCGCCGAGGTCGCCCCAGGGAAGCTCGGCCGGATCCTTCTCGGAGAAGAGGGCAGGCTAGGGGCGACCGCTCCTGGGTTCCATCGAAATCGCCCGCTCGGATTTAGCGATTCCCCTATTCGACGCTGCCGCCGGGAGATATAGTGGTGCTCGTCCACTAGTGGTGCCAAGCACATAGTGGTTTCGACCAAGCCCTCGGAAATCCACGAACTTCCAGGGCGAGGAGGAGAAGAGTTGGCGAAGACCTTTCAGTGCTCGGACGCGGGGGTGCCCTGCCACGCCAAGATCGTCGGCGAGACCGAGGAGGAGGTCCTGCAACAGGCGGTCGAGCACGCTCGCAAGAAGCACGGCGTCGACCTGACCCAGGCGCAGACCCTTGCCAGATATGCGCAAAGCGTGATACGGGACGAGGGCGAGCCGGAGCCGGGGAAGGCCTGACCCGTGTCCGCCTGGTGGTTGATCGGTTGGATGATCGCCGTGGTCGTGGTGGTGCTCGCGGCGACCCTGCTGTTGACGATCATCGGGCTCGGGCGGCGCATCGTGCGCCAGGCGGATGACATAACCGCCGCGCTCGACGGGACCCGCAAGAACACCGATCCGCTTTACGAAGTGAAGAACACCAACCTGGCGGTCGACCGGATCACTCGCGGCCTCGCGGCAGCGCGGAAGGCCCTCACGGGATGATGCTCGCCGTCTCCACCGGGATCTTCGTGCTCTCCCTGATCGGGCTCGCGGTCGGACTGGTGCTGCTGGTGGTGGTTCTCGCCCTCTTCAACCGAATCGTCCGACCCGCCAGGGAGATCGACGGCTACGCGGACGACATTCTCGAGGGGGGCCTGGGCATCGCCCGCAACCTCGACGGCGTCGACGAGCTCGCCCGCACGCGGGATCTCGCAACGGTGGTGCCCGGCCTCGCCGTCGCCTATCTCGAGATCGTGAAGGGCAAGCTCTGATGCCGATCGCGCTCTCGAACTCGGTCGAGGTCGCCTGGTGGGCGTCGCTGGCCGGCGGCCTGGTCATCGCCCTGGCCGTCTGGGCGCTGCTCGAGGCCCTGAGACGCACCGTGAACGAGGTGGAGCGGGCCGTCGACGACGTCTGGACTATGGGCAAGCGGGTCGCTGGGAACACGCAGACGACGCACATGCTTGGAAACACGAGGGAGCTCGGACTGGAGCTGCTGGAGGAGGTAGAGCGCCACGGGGCGCTCGCGCGAAAGGAGAAAGGTAAGTAGATGGAGACCCTGTTGATCGTCCTCACCCTTGTCGAGCTCGCGATCTTGGTCGTCGTCTTGGCTGTCTACCTGATCGCGATCGCCACCATCCTGCGGCGCGTCTCACACACCCTCGGGCTGGTCACCTTCGGAGTGCGCGCGATCGAGAAGCAGACCGAGCCGATCGGGCCGGTGGTCGGTGACATCAACGGCGCCCTGGAGCAGGTCGCCGGGGCCCTCGAAGAGGTCACCGGGAAGAAGCCCGCCGGCGGGGCCGGCGAGCCCCCCGGCAGGGAGAAGGCCTCAGCGGGCACCTGACCATGGCAGTAGCGCCGCAGCATCTTCTGGGGCGGCGCCGCTTTCGGATCACGGGGGTAGTCCAGGGCGTCGGCTTCCGCCCCTTTGTGCACGGCCTCGCCAGCCGGAGTGGGATCGCGGGATTCGTGCTCAACGATGGACGGGGGGTGGTGGTGGAGGCCGAGGGCCCGCCCGGCTCCCTCGACGAGTTCGCCGCCGCCCTGACCAGGGAGGCGCCGTCCCTCGCCCGCGTCGATTCGATCGTCGCCGAGGCGATCGAGCCGCGGGGCGAGCGAGACTTCCGGATCGAGGTGAGCGCCGAGGGCCAGGCCAGCGCCCTTGTCCCGGCCGATGCCCCCACCTGCGTCCAATGCCTAGCCGAATTGTTCGATCCGGACGATCGCCGGTTCCGCTACCCGTTCATCAACTGCACGCAGTGCGGGCCACGGTTCACGATCGTGCAGCGCACGCCATACGACCGGCCCAAAACGACGATGGCCGGTTTCGAGATGTGTCGGGCTTGCCGCTCCGAGTACGAGGATCCTGCCGATCGCCGCTTCCACGCTGAGCCGATCGCCTGTCCGGACTGCGGTCCCCAGCTCACGCTGAACGGGGCGGTCGGCGAAGAGGCGCTGGCCGCGGCCGTGCGGCTGCTCCACGACGGGGCAATCGTTGCGGTCAAGGGGCTCGGCGGCTACCACCTCGCCTGCGATGCGGCCAGCGAGCTGGCGGTCGCCCGCCTGCGCCGGCGCAAGCACCGCGAGGAGAAGCCGGTTGCCGTGATGGCCGCAATGCCCGGGGCGCTCGCGGACCTCGAGCCCGACGAGAGCGAGCTGCTGGAGTCCCGCGAGCATCCGATCGTGATCGCGCGCGGGTCCGAGGGGGCGCCCCTGGCGGCCTCGATCGCGCCTGGCAGCCCCTGGGTCGGGGTGATGCTGCCGTACACCCCCCTCCATCATCTGCTCTGCGCCGATTTCGACGGGCCTCTGGTGATGACCAGCGGCAACCACTCGGACGAGCCGATCGCATTCGAGGACGACGATGCCCGGGAGCGGCTCGGGGGGATCGCGGACGCGTTCCTCAGCCACGACCGGCCCATCCACCGTCGCTGCGAGGACTCGGTCGTCCGCGCCGCCTTCCCGGTCCGGCGCTCTCGCGGGTTCGCGCCAGGCTCGCTGCCGCTTCCTCTCCCGGCGCGCCGCCCGATCGTCGCAGCCGGCGCCGAGTTGAAGAGCACCTTCTGCGTCGCCCGCGGCGATCGCGCCTTCCTCTCCCCCCACCTCGGCGATCTCGATTCCGGGGCCGCCCTGCGCGCGTTCCGCACCGACCTCGAGCTCTACCTGGAGATGCTGGCGATCCAGGCCGAGGTGATCGCCTGCGACCTGCATCCCGACTACCTCTCCACCCGCTGGGCGCGCGAGCAGCCCGGCGAGCTGATCGAGGTCCAGCATCACCACGCCCATGCCGCCTCGTGCCTGGCGGAGCACGGGGAGGCCGGCCCGGCGCTGGCGCTGGTCTTCGACGGCACCGGTTACGGCACCGACGGCACCCTCTGGGGCGGAGAGCTCCTGCGCTGCGACCTCGAGGGCTTCGAGCGGGTCGCGCATCTGGAGCCGGTGGCGCTACCTGGCGGCGAGGCGGCGATCCGGGAGCCCTGGCGCGCCGCCGCCTCCTACCTCGAGAGAGCCGGGCGTCCCGTTCCCTTCGCCGACTGGACCAGGGTGCGAGAGAGCCTCAAGGTGAACGCGCCGCTCTCTTCCGGGATGGGGCGTCTCTTCGACGCCGTTGCCGCGCTGCTCGGCGTCCGCGAACGTGTCAGCTACGAGGGGCAGGCGGCGATCGAGCTCGAGCAGCTCGCCGGCCAAGTGGAGGCGGAGCCATATCCGTGCTCGACAGAGGCCGGTGTGATCAGGGGATCCGACCTGGTCGCGGCCGTGCACGACGACCTTGACGTAGGCCGTCCGCACGCCGAGATCGCCGCTGCCTTCCACGAGGGCGTCACGGCCGTGGCTGCGGCGGTCTGCGGGGAGGCGGCGGAGGCGCGCACCGTCGTACTCTCAGGAGGAAGCTTTCAGAATCTTCGTCTGCTCGAAGGCACGCGGCGCCGACTCGTTGACTTGGGCTTCCGCGTCCTGGAGCATCGCGAAGTGCCGCCCAATGACGGCGGCGTCAGCTACGGACAGGCCGCGATCGCGGCAAGGAGGAGTTAGCAAGATGTGTTTAGGCATTCCCGGCCAGATCGTCGAACTCGTCGATTCCGAGCACCACATCGCCAAGGCCGAGGTCTCCGGCGTTCGCCGAAACGTGAACGTGGGCCTTCTGGCCGAGGGCGAGGACGGGGTCGAGATCGGCGACTGGGTTCTGATCCACGTCGGCTTCGCGATGTCGAAGATCGACGAGGAGGAAGCGAAGCAGACGCGCCAGTTTCTGGAGACGCTGGGCGCTCCCTACGAGCAGGAGCTGGCCGAGCTCAAGACCAGCGTGATCGAGTAGGACCATTGGCTGCCCGGCCGAGCACGACCACTCTCGGCGCCGGCCGCCTGGACGCCCTGATCGCCGAGCGCGAGCGCGTCGTTCGCGGCTTCTTCGACGCCGAGGCGACCCGGCTCGCCCGGGCCTGCCACGCGATGGCGCGCTCGTTCGCCCGTGGCGGGACCCTGATCCCATTCGGCACCGGGGCGGCGGCGACCGACGCCGCCCACGCGGCGGTCGAGTTCATGCACCCGGTGATCGTCGGCAAGCGCGCGCTGCCGGCGCTCGCACCGACCAACGACCCGACCGGCGCCGCGGAGCTCACCCTGCTGGCCCGAGCCGATGACATCGCGCTCGCGATCTCTCATGACCGGGGCGACGAGGAGATCGCAGCCTTCCTGCTCGAGGCGCGTCGCCGCGGGATGCTGACGATCGCGATGGTCGGCCCTGGAGCCTCCCACGGGGCCGACGCCGAATACGAATTCCAGGTCCCGAGCGAGGACGCCACGATCGTTCAGGAGACTCAGGAGACGGCCTACCACGTGCTCTGGGAGCTGGTCCACGTCTTCTTCGAGCACCCCGGGCTGCTCGACGACGCCTGCATCACCTGCGGCGACATCGCCGTGCAGGCGCGCGTAGTCGCGGTCAGCAACGGCACCGCGACGATCGAGAAGGACGGCGCCCACGAAGATGTCGCCGTCGACCTGGTCGAGGGGGTCGAAGTCGGCGACGAGCTGCTCTGCCACGCGGGGGTGGCCCTGGAGAAGGTCCCTCCCGGCCAACGCGACCCGGCGGTGGGCGAGCGCCCGGAGGGAGCATCAAGCCAAAGCGCGGATGACCCGACCGGCTTCCTCTATCCATTCCTGGAAGGCGAGGAGACCGACATCGACTCGGTCCTCGCCGATGTCGAGTCGTCCACTCGCCAGAAGGCCGCCGACGTGATCGAGCTGCGCTCGGGGATCGACACCGGCGCCGTCGAGCGCTGCGCCGCCGAGATCCGGCAGCGCCTCCAGCGCGGGGGCCACCTGATCACGTTCGGGAACGGGGGTTCCTCGACCGACGCCCAGGACCTCGCGACCGACGCATTGGCCCACGGCTGGCCCGCGACGGCGCTGAACAACGACGTCGCCACGATCACTGCCGTCGGCAACGACGTCGGCTTCGACAAGGCCTTCGCCCGGCAGCTGATCCCGCTCGGCCGGGCGCACGACGTAGCCGTCGCGATCTCCACCAGCGGCAACTCCCCCAACCTCGTCGCCGGGCTCGAGGAGGCCCGCCGGCGGCACATGCTGACAATCGGGATCGCCGGTTACGACGGCGGCCGGCTCGCCGCACTCGACTGGCTCGACCACCTGTTCATCGTCCCGAGCGACTACATCCCACGGATCCAGGAGGCGCAGGCGACCATCTACCACCTGCTGCTCGAGGCGATCGGGGAGCGGGCATGAGCCTCTCGGGCAACAGTGGCATGCGCTTCGTCGACGAGTACCGCTCCGGCGATGTCGCCCGCCAACTCGCCGAGCGGATCGCGGGCATGGTCGAGCCGGGGCGGACCTACAAGCTGATGGAGGTGTGCGGCGGCCACACCCATGCGATCTACAAGCACGGCGTCGAGGACTTGCTCCCCGACGAGATCGAGCTCGTCCACGGCCCTGGGTGCCCGGTCTGCGTGATCCCGATGGGCCGCCAGGACGACGCGATCGCGATCGCCGAGCGCCCCGAGGTGATCTTCACGACGTTCGGCGACATGATGCGGGTCCCCGCCAGCAAGGGATCGCTGCTCGACGCCAAAGCTCGCGGCGCCGACGTGCGGATGGTCTACTCGCCCCTCGACGCCCTCAAGATCGCTCGCGAGCACCCCGACCGGGAGGTTGTCTTCTTCGCGATCGGGTTCGAGACGACCACGCCCTCGACCGCGCTCACCCTGAAGCGAGCCCGGATCGAGGGAATCAAGAACTTCTCGCTCTTCTGCAACCACGTCACGATCATCCCCGCGATCCGGGCCATTCTCGACTCGCCGGACCTGCGGCTGGAGGGCTTCGTCGGGCCCGGCCACGTCTCCACCGTGATCGGCCTTCGCCCCTACCGCTTCATCGCCAACGACTACGGAAAGCCGGTGGTCGTCTCCGGCTTCGAGCCACTCGACGTCCTCCAGGGCGTCTACATGATCCTGCGGCAGCTCGCCGACGGGCGAAGCGAGGTCGAGAACCAGTACAGCCGGGTGGTCCGCGACGAGGGGAACCCCCTGGCGCTGCAGGCGATCGCCGAGACGATGGAGCTCCGGACCACCTTCGAGTGGCGCGGCCTCGGCTTCATCTCGCAGAGCGCCCTGAAGTTGCGACCGGAGTTCGCCGACTGGGACGCCGAGGTCCGCTTCGAGGTGCCCGGCGTCCGCGTCGCCGACCCAAAGGCCTGCCAGTGCGGCGAGGTGCTGAAGGGCGTGATCAAGCCCTGGGAGTGCAAGGTCTTCGGGACCGCCTGCACACCCGACCATCCGATCGGCACCTGCATGGTCTCGAGCGAGGGCGCCTGCGCGGCGTACTACAACTACGGCCGCCACGCGGGCCGCAGGCGCCGGGCGAACGGCGCCGGGACTCGCCCCGAGGAGAGCGCCGCCGCGCCCCAGGCCTCGTCGACCTGATGCCCGGCGAGGCTGACGGCACCCGCCCGGGCCGTTCCGAGGAGGAGGTTCTGGACGCGATCGAGGCGCGCCGTCGCCGTCCCCGGCGCAAGCTTCTCGATCAGCAGATCACGCTCTCGCACGGCGCCGGCGGCAAGTCGAGTCACGACCTGATCGAGGCCCTGTTCCTTCGCGCGCTGCGGAACCCCCGCCTGGAGCCGCTCACGGACAGCGCCCTGCTCAGCCCCGGCGACGGTGCGGGGCCGCGGCTGGCCTTCACCACCGACTCCTTCGTCGTCCGGCCGCTGTTCTTTCCCGGCGGCGACATCGGCGAGCTGGCCGTCAACGGGACCGTGAACGACCTGGCGATGGCGGGGGCGAGGCCGCTGGCGCTGTCCGCCGGGTTCATCGTCGAGGAAGGGCTGCCGGTTGCGGACCTGGAGAAGATCGCCGTTTCGATGGGCGCCGCCGCCAAGGCGGCCGAGGTCGAGGTCGCCACCGGGGATACCAAGGTGGTCGAACGTGGCAAGGCCGACGGTCTCTACATCAACACCTCGGGCGTCGGTGTCCTCGGGCCCGACGTCGAGCTCTCCCCGGGGAGGATCCAGGCCGGGGACCGGGTGATCGTCTCGGGCTCGATCGGCGACCACGGGATGGCGATCATGATCGCCCGCGGCGATCTCGAGCTCGAGGTCGAGCTGGAGTCGGACACCGCCCCGCTGCACGGGCTGGTCACGACCCTGCTCGAGGCGGTCCCCGACGGCGTCCGCTGCCTCCGCGATCCCACCCGTGGCGGCCTCGCCACCGTGCTCACCGAGCTGGCCCTGGCGGCGGAGCTCGGCATCGTCATCGACGAGGCGTCGCTGCCGGTGAGGGCCGAGGTCACGGGCGCCTGCGAGATCCTCGGCCTCGACCCGCTCTACGTCGCCAACGAGGGCAAGCTGGCGGCCGTGGTCGCCCCCGACGCCGAGGCCGCCGCCCTGGACGTGCTCCGCTCGCACCCTCTCGGGGCCGACGCCGTTACGGTCGCCGAGGTCACGCCCGAGCCTCCCGGACTGGTCCTGCTCGAGACCTCCTTCGGCGGCTCCCGCGTGGTCGACATGCTCGCCGGCGACCCGCTGCCGCGGATCTGCTGAGCGAGGCTCAGGCGGTGGCCTTCTCGGCCACCTTGCGGCGGTTCGGGCCGGCCTTCTTGGGGCCGTCGCCGTTGTGGCCCTCCCCGCTCGGACCGCCCCCGCTCGGAGGACCTGCGCTGCGGAGCTCGCGCGCCGCCCATACGGCCATGATCGAGCCGTAGAGGATCACCAGGATGCCCACCCCGAGCAGCAGCGGCGGGAAGACGTCCAGGTCGGGGAACGGGTCCGCCGTGTCCTCGAAGTTCCCTTGCTGGCTCTCGAGCACGGGGACGACGTCTTCAGAGAAGTAGTTGCGCACGTCCGGCACGTCGGTCACCTGATCACCGTTGAAGCGCGTCAGGTCCTCGGTGCCCGGGACCTGGTCCCAGCCGTCGGTGACGGCCGGCAGCGCGGTGATCGATTGCGCCAGGCCGGGGAAGTTCTGCTGGATCGCCGCCAGCACCTGCTCCTGGGAGATGCCGAGGGTCTGCGAGAGGAAGGCGATCAGCTTGGGGACCTCGGCGTTCACGTCGGAGAGCGGGATCGCCTGCAGCAGCGCCGTGGTGTGGGGGAAGTTCTGCTCGAGCAGCGCCAGCACCTGGGCCTGCGGCAGGCCCGTCTGCTCGGAGACGAAGGCGACCAGCTTCGGCACCTCGGCCGCGGCGGTGCCGCTCTCGGTGGCGATCGGGTCCACCAGGTCGGTGATCGAGGAGACGATGTTGATCCCGGCGCGGGCACCCTCGACCCGTTCCTGGGTGAAGGCGGGTTGCAGGTCGTCAATCAGATCCTGCCCGGCATTGAGGCGGGAGAAGGCCTGTATGACCCCGGCCACGAGCACCACCACGATCAGGCCGGCCGCGACCACGACGATCCAGGCGATCGGCCTGCGGCGGGCATCGGCCTGGGCCGGGCGCGCCATCCACAGCCCGAAGCCGAGCACGCCCACGCCGAGCACCAAGAGCAGCGGCGGGATCGCGGTGGGCCCGCCCGGGAGGTCGTCGAGCTTCTGGAAGTTGTCCTGCTGGCGCGCCACCGCCGGAATCAGATCCTCGGAGAGGTAGTCGCGCACGTCCGGCACGTCGGTCACCTGATCGCCGTTGAAGCGGGTCAGGTTCTCGGTGCCCGGGACGTTGTGCCAGCCATCGGTGACGGCCGGCAGCGCGGTGATCGACTGCGCCAGGCCGGGGAAGTTCTGCTGGATCGCCGCCAGCACCTGCTCCTCGGTGATGCCGAGCGTCTGCGAGAGGAAGGCGATCAGCTTGGGGATCTCGGTCGTGACCGCCGACAGCGGAATCGCCTGCAGCAGCGCGGTGGTGTGGGGGAAGTTCTGCTCGAGCAGCGCCAGCACCTGGGCCTGCGGCAGGCCCGTCTGCTCGGAGACGAACGCGACCAGCTTCGGCACCTCGGCCGCCGCCGTGCCGCTCCTGTCGGTGGCGATCGGCTCCGCCAGGTCGGTGATCGAGGAGACGATGCTGATCCCGGCGATGTCCCCCTGCACGCGTTCCTCGGTGAAGGCCGGACGGGCACCGTCGAGCACCTGGTCGGCGGCGTCGAGCCGCTTGAACAGCCCAAGGGCGAAGACGAGCACGATCACCAGCAGCCCCACGGCCGCAACTACGAACCATGCCGCCTGCGATCCCGGACCTATCGCCTTAGCCAACCCCTATGCCCCTCTCTCTTCCCAAAGCAAACCCGGCCGATGCATATCAGGAATCTCACTGTCATTTCAGTCACACCGGGGAATCTTTATGAGACCAACGGAGATTTGAATCGGGATTCATGAGCTCATTCGAGCGGGAGGGCATCGGTTCGCGTTAGCCTGGCAACACCAAGAGCGCCCGTCACTCGATGGAAGGTTCCCCGACAGCCCCACAGTTCTGCCCCTGGTGCGGGACCCCGATCGGGTACGAGGCACACGAGCATGAGCCTCGCTACGAGACGCTCGCCGCAGACGCGAAGGCCGAGGGTCGCGAGCCGCCCCCGCTCCCCGAGCGGATCCAGGAGATGCTCTCGGGCGAGTCCTATGCGGGGATCTGCCCGGGCTGCAAGCGGATCAACCACGTCGTCTCGCATCGGGCGAACGAGTAGGCCGGCGACGATGGAGCAGGGCGGTCAATCGCAGTCGATGCGTGTCGACACCAAGCTCGTTCGCGAGCACCTGGTCGGTCGAATCCTCGGCGCGGCAATCGAGCGCCTCGACGAATTGCCCGAGCGCGCGAGGAACGAGCTCGAAGGCGCCCTGCGCAGGGTCACCGGGGAGGACGAGGACCGTGCGCCGGCGGCGATGGAGCTGGCCGACCGGCTGGCGCTGGTCGGCTACGCGTGCCGGACTGTCGAGGTGGAGCTGTTCGAGCCCGCCCGCCAGCCGATCGCCTGGCTGCGGGGGGAGCTGGGCGACAACGCCGACGACGCAGTAGGCATGGCCAGCGAGCTGGCCCGTGCCGAGCCCGAGCGCCGGCCGGATCCCGGTGAGGCCCCGAGCTGGCGGATCCCCGGACCCGGGGGGCACGTCCGCCACTACTTGGCGCTCGACTCCATCCACCAGCTCGCCCCCGACGAGAACGGTAAGCCGGGGCCCCCGCCGGGGGTGACGGCGCTCGAGCTGAAGCGCTGCTGGATGCTCGGATTCTTCCTGCGCTGTTGCGAGGAGGCGGGCGGCCCTAGCGGCTCAGGGTGAGAGCGAGCTTCGGGCACCGTGCGCTCGTCCGGTCCCAAGCCCGACGCCGCGGGCCAGCACGAGGTAGGCCCCGGCCAGAATCGTCACGATGCCGCCCCAGCGGAGCAGGAACTCGAGCCAGCCGGCGAGGCGTGGGGGGTCGTTGACGGCGACTATGCCCCGAGCCAGGTCCTGCTTGCCGGTCCTCGGGGTCCCGGCGCGAGTGTCGGTCCAGACGGCGAGGCTTCCGTCATCGCCCGAGACCAGGCCGAGCCGGTTGCCCAGGTCAGGTAGCCCGCGCTCGCTGCCGAACCCGACTCGCGAGCTGAAGGCTCGATCCGAGAGGTTGACGCGGTCGGTGAAGGAATCGCCCTGATCGAAGGACGCCTGGTAGGAGACCTGGTTCAGCACGTTCTTCGAATCGTCGCGACGGTCGTAGTAGAGGACATCGAGACGCCCGTCGGGAGCGACCGAGAGCGCCGGCAGATACTGCGCGCTCCCGTCCTCCTCGGCGGTGTCGTTGACCCTGGTCGGGCCACTCCAGTCCTCGCCCCCGCTGGGGAGCGACCAGACGTAGACGTCCGGGTCCCCGAGCCGGGCATCGGTGAAGCCCGCGTAGATCCGGCCGCTGTCCCGGTCCACGGCCACCGCCGGGTACGGCGGGCTGTAGACGATGAAGCGCTCGGCGGGCACCACTCCGTCGGCGACGACCGACTCCTCCCAGGTGTCGCCGTCATCCGTGGAGCGCGCCAGCACGAGCGACCAGTTGCGGTCGAACGGGGGGCCGCCCTTGCCGCGGTGCTCGCCGTGGTAGTCGAGGCGATCGCCGTCCAGGTCCAGGTAGACGACGTACAGCTGCCCGTCGGGCCCGATCGCCGGCGAGGGGGCGACGACCCGTTCCCGATCGGAGCTCGACACCTGCACTGGCTCGGTCCAGGTGTTGCCGTTGTCGTCGCTGCGCATGACCTGAATGGGATTCCCCGGCTGGGTGAAGCTGTAGAGGCCAAGGTCCCCGGCGGCGAGCCAGGTCAGGTAAATCTGGCCCGCCTTGCTCGGGTCGGCGGCCAGTCGCGGCTGGAACGAGTTCACGGGGAGCG
This sequence comes from Solirubrobacterales bacterium, assembly GCA_050697055.1. Taxonomy (GTDB): domain Bacteria; phylum Actinomycetota; class Thermoleophilia; order Solirubrobacterales; family 70-9; genus CAVVYV01. Next base: position 21,027 of record JBOGZE010000351.1, on the reverse strand, counting down.
GCGTCTGGTTCGGCCGGGAGAGCGTCTTGCCGCCGTCCCGGGACCGCGAGAGCCAGACGGCGTGAGGCGCGTTCGCCCGCCCCTTGAGCGTCGTGTAGGCGAAGTACAGGGTTCCGTTCGGCCCGAAGGCGACATCCGGGGCGTAGCACTTGGGTTCCTCCCCCGGGGGCACCGGGATCGGCGTCTGAGCCCAGTGGCCGCCGCCGTCGAAGGAGACGTGAACCGCGCAGGAGTAGCGCGGATCGTCGATGCGGTTGCCGACGACGACGTTGGAAGCGTCGGCCGGGTTGCGCACCAGGGCAGGCGAGTTGTGCGCGCTCAGGTCAAGGCCGTTGGTCGCACCCTCGTTGACGGGGACCACACGCCCCAAGGCCTCGACCTCGCGCGGCTCGTCGTACGAGCCCGAGATGACGATCGCGCCGCCGCCGAGCAGGATCAGCGCTATGCCGACCAGAATCCAGATCGCGCGTCCCCCGCCGCTCTGGCGCACCGGCGGCAGCGGCTTGGTCGCGGCGGTGTCAGGAGCGTTTTGTTGCTCATGCGCGGTCGCCAACGCTAGGTCCGCACGCTCTCGCAGTCGACATCGATGCGATCCTGGCGGTCGGCCTTGACCTTATCCCTCCCCTTGCCACAGGAGATCGTGTCCTTGTCCCCGTTGCGGGCCCTGATCACGTCCTTGCCGCCACCGCCGACGAAGGTGTTCCTGCCGCCGGGGTCCTTGAGGACGTCGCGCCCCTTTTCCCCGAAGAGCTGATCGTCGCCGAGGCCTCCGACTAGCCGGTCTCGGCCGTCTCCGGCGACCAGGCTGTCGTTCCCGTCGTCACCGCTGGCCCTGTCGTTGCCGGCGCCGGCGTCGACGCAGTCGTTGGCCGCGAGCGCCTGGATCGCGTCATCGCCCTTCTTCGCGAAGATCACATCGCCGTGATCAGTCCCGGTGAGAACGTCGGCGCCGCTGGTCCCGTCCTTCTCGTTCGTGCAGTCACCCGACTTCAGCGCCTGCGCGGGGGTGGGCAGCGGCGTGTTGTCGCTGTAGAGGATGTAGGCGCGGCCCTGCCCCTGGAGCCCCCCGGGAGGCGCATCCGAGAGATACGCCGTGATCCCGAAATCGAGGAACCCGTCACCGTTGAGATCGCCCATGGGGGTCATCCCGATCCCGAATCCCGCGCCCGGCTCTCCGGTCGGGTCGGTGATCGTCTGGAAGTTGACCCCGAACTGCGGGTTGACGATGTGGACGTCGCCGATGATGTCCTTAGTCGCCTCGGTAAAGGGGTCGAACGGCGCCCAGCTGCCGATCATCATCTCGTTCTGGGCCGCACCCACGCCACCGACCAGATCCCCGACACCGGTCGTCGAGCTCCCGAAGCCCCCTCCGACTACCGGGTTGGGGTCGTTCATCTGGGCGAACTGCCAGCTCTGCTGGCCGCCGCCGCCGCTGCCGGCGACGTCCCCGCGGAAGACGTAGGCGATCCCGTCATCGGTCATCAGGTTGTTCTGAAGCGGGGCCGGCAGGACCACGTCCGGCAGCCCGGTGTCGCCAAGGTCGCCCGCGGGGCGACCGGAATTGAAGGATGCGCTGAAGGTCGCGCGCGGCTGCGGCTGCGGATGGGGAAAGACCTGGACCCGGGCGCCGTTTGCCCCGCTGAACTCATAGGCGACGCCGACCGCGGGCTGAAGGTTGTTATCGGGACTGGTCAACGGATAGCTGGTGTTGCGAGCGGCGACCACGAAGTCCGGCTTCGCATCCGGCGGGTTGCTGACCTCCCCCACCCGCCAGACGTTGCCCCCGAACTCGGTGCCCGAGGTGTTCTGCGGGAAGGGGTTCTGGACCGCGTAGGCCGCCGTGTCCAGGATCACATGCGGGTCGGTACCGGCGATGTCCTCGCCCCTGTACACCCAGGCCTTGCCCGCGGTGCAGCTCCCGGGTGGTCCGGTTGCGGTTGCGCATTGGCTGCCCGTAGGCGCCGTAGTGCCGCCCGGTCGGCCCTGCACCGAAGTGTTCACGGTCACGCTGGAGCTCGGCGTTCCGCCGGTCAAGCTCACGTTGTTGCCGATCAGCTGCGCGACGTCGGTGTTCCCCAGCGCACCACCGAACGTCACCGAATAAGGGCTGGTGCCGCCGGCGTTGCCGGGACCGCCGCTCACTGTCACGTTGCCGGCGCCGATGCTCGGGAGCCCCTCCAGCGCCGCGTCCACCGCAGCCGCCGTGGCGTTGAACGGGATGTTGGCCGTCGTATCGGCACCGAAGGTCAGGGTGTACTCCCCGGCCGTGGCGCGCACGGTTATGGTCTGCAGCTCGTTGTTGACCGCGAGCGCTTCGCGGAAGTTGCGCGCCGTCAGGATGAGATCGGGCCGCCCGCCGCCGGTGACGTCGCCAATCTTGACCGACTGCGGGTAGATGCTCGGATCGCTCGGACAGGGACCAACGCCGAGGTCGTTGACCTCCGATGCCGGACCGGCGCAGGGGGGGAGGCCCTGGGGAACCATCATCACCCGCGCGAACTGAGCGGCCCCGCCGCCGAGCGCGGTGGTCAGCTGGCGGTCGGCGAGCGGCATGTCGATCCGCTTCAGCACCACCTCGTTGCCGGCTCCGGCACTGGCGCCGTCGATGACGTAGCCGCGACCGATTTTTGGATCCCCCGCCCCTCGCTGGGCGTCCTGATTCGCGGCCGTTGCATTCGCGTCGACCTGAAGCTCCCTCGCTCCGATGATGATCTCGGGGATTCCGTCCCCGCCGCTGATCGCAGAGGCATCGCAGATCAGGTCCGAGTCCCCGCCGTCGCCACCGGGACAGCCGCCGATGTCGGGCATGGTCTCGACGTAGACGAACCCGATCACCGGGTCGCTGCCGTCGAAGTTCGCCTCGGGCGGGTTGATCGTTTCGAGGAGGGCTCCGGTGACGCCGTCGTAGACGAAGACGTGAGTCGGGGCGCTGCTCGCCTGGGCGCCCGTGCCCTGAGCGACGATCAGATCGGGCTTGCCGTCGCCGGTGAGGTCGGCGCTGGCAACGCCCCAGCCGAACGAGGAACCGCCGGCGGGCGCTCCGCTGTCGATCGCCTTGTAGGTATAGGTGCGGGGCACGCCCGGGGCAGCGGACGCTGCGGCGGCCGTGAGGGCCGAGATCAGGAGGGCGACGAGGAACGCCGCCAGCAAGCCCCCGAGCCTCCACGGCGTATTCACCGGTGTCCGTTCACCTGCCAACTTCTCCTCCACTCGCGTGAGTCGAACCCTTTCTGCGTCTCCCTGTGAGTTGAAGCCTCTCGAATGCCTGGTCCGAATCCGGATTCGTGTCCGGGCCGGGGGTCGAGATCGGCCCCCGGCCGAACACGTTGCGCCTATCAGGCGCCAGGCGCCCGACGACGCATTACCTCTGCGGTCGTCAGACCGCCGACCAGCGCCAACAGACCCAGCGCGAGCAACACGATTCCGAGGCTGAGCTGTGAGCCGGCGCCGCCATCCGGCATCCCCGCCGCGCTTGTCAGCGAGGCGGCCTTGCCGGGTGCGAACCCGCTCCAGACATCAGACACTGCGGACTGCTCCGAGGGCCGGGTCGCGCCAGCGGCCGAGGCCGTCCCGCCGAAGAATGCTCCTCCTCCGGACGAGGAAGGCGCGACGGAGCCAGCGAACACCGGCTGGCCCGACTGGTCTTGCACCGTGCCGCCGCCGCCGCCAACTCCCGCCACGTGCGGGGTGCGCGGCTGTACGTGCGGGGTGCGCGGCTGCCTGAACGACGAGCTGCCACCACTCGACGGTGCGTTGGGAGAGGTCGGTTCGACGACCTCGAACGACGCGGTCTTCGGCAGACCGGCGCGATAGCCGTCGGTACGCGAAGCCGTCACGGTGTAGGAGCCTGCGCTGCTGGGCGCAGTCAGTTGCGCCACGAACCCTCCACCGCTGACGACCTTCGAGTCCGACGAGCCGGTAGTGCTTACCGAGATGTTGTCGCCGTTCGAGAAGTACGACCCCGTCACCGTGATGGTGTCACCCGGGCCGTACGAGCTGCTGTTGAGCGAGAGGTGGGCCTGTGGGTTACAAGCCCATGCGATCGCAGCGGGCACCAATAGGGCCGTTGCGAGCGCGATGAGGATCAATGCGCGCCGCTGTCTCGCTCCCCCAGCGGACCTCCTGAACCGACTAACCACGGGGGTACCCCTTTCTCTAACGAGTCGAAGTAGTCGGTCAGCCGAACCTACACCCTTCGGGCGCCCGGGGGTAGATGTGCACCGCATACACCCACGATTTTCTATATGCGGCCAAACCTCCCTTATAAGTCTCTGCAGGCGGGCGGATGTGAGCCTCGACCCACCGTTGGGCCTGCGAGCAGAAGCGTCTGGCGCCCGAAATTCTCATCGCCCAGCTCCGCCCCCAGCTCGTCCAGCCGATCGGCCAGCTGGTCCAGCCGGCACTCGAGCGCGGCTTCGTCCGGCCAGGTAAGCCGGCTGAAGACAGCGCAAGGAGTCTCGGGCGGATAGCCGCCGGCGAGCAACCGTTGCTGCAGGTCGACCTCGCTGCGGCCGGCCATGTACACGGCGATCGTCACCGCCGGATCGGCGAGTCGCTCGATCTCGGCCTTGGGAGAAACGATCAGCAGGGTCTCGTCGGTGCGCGCGGTGACCAGCTCGCCCCCGAGTGCGGCGGCGGCGGCGCTGAGAGCGCCGACCCCTGGCACGACCTCGTAGGGCAACTCGAGCTCGCGCGCCCGCTCGATCTCCTCGCTCATGCTCACGTAGACGGCCGGGTCCCCTCCGATCAGCCTGGCGACGACAAGGTCGTTCTCCGCCGCCCTCTCGTAGGCGCCGAGCAGGTCCTCCATGGTGGCGGGCGGCCACGGGATCAGCTCGGCGCTGGGCTGCGCATGCTCGGTCACCACCCCCTCCATCACGTGCCGGCTGCCCCAGATGACGATGTCTGCCTCGGCGATTGCCCGCGTCGCCCGCAGGGTGAGCAGATCGGGGGCTCCGGGCCCCCCGCCGAGGAACCAGGCCTTGGCGCGACTCATTCGCCCTCGGTGGCGCGCAGCAGGAGCCAACCCGAGAGCACGGTGAGGATCGGACCGAGGGTGCCGTGGAGGATCACCGATCCCCAGGGGGTGTCGCTCTGGCCCGCGTCGAACCAGAGGGGGAGGTGCGTCAGCGTCGACCAGGCACCGGCGAGGAAGCACATCCCGACCGCGAACACGTCGAGGGCACTGCCCTCCGAGCCGGTGCGGGCCAGCCACCCGGCTAGGCCGCCGAAGCCAATCACGACCAGAGAGGGCAGAACGTGATCGACTACCTCGGTCGCGGAGGAGACGTCGAGCTCGAGCCCGATCGTCGGCCCGATGTAGGGGGGGAGGGCCGAGCAGACGCCGAGGGCGACGAGCAGCACCCGCCACCGAAGCGTGGTGCCGCGCGCCGGAGCCCGGTCGGGCGCGGCCGGTGCGATCGGAGAGGTGCTTGGCCCGTCTACCACCGCCCGCGACTGTATCGTCGGGGTGACGCGCGGGAGGACGATGGAGGGCTGGCCGCCCTGCCAAGCCCAGCAAATCTGTGCATGCGGGACGCATTTACCGGATGGTTCCCGACGGTGATAATGCGCCGGTGAGAGCGAGGGTCACAGGGACGCGGCTGGTGCTCGCGCTCGCGACAGGGTTGATCGTCGCGGTCGCCGGCTGCGGGAACGGTGGCGATTCCTCCGCCCAGCCCGCGGAACCCTCGGCCGGTCAGTGGAAGACCTGGGTGCTCTCCTGGGGGTCCGAGATCGAGGTGCCCCCGCCACCCGCCGCGGGAAGCGAGGCCGCGAGCAGAGACTTGGAGCAGCTCGAGCAGGCGGTCAGCTCGCGCACTCCCAACCAGGAGGACGAGGCCCGGCACTGGGATGAGCAGCCGGCGATGGCCCCGTGGATGGAGGACGCGATGGAGTTCGTCTCCCAACGGCCGAAGGACCCGCCCTACTCCTCGCGCGCCTATGCCTATGTCGCCGTGGCGATCTACGACGCCGCCGTCTCCGCCTGGTCCTGGAAGCAGCGGTACGCGCGGGAGGCCCCGAGCGAGGACCCGCTGGTCGAGGCCCCGCCGGACCCCTCCTATCCCTCCGAGCACGCCGCGATCGCGGGCGCCGCCTCGCGGGTGCTCCACTATCTGTTCCCGGAGCATCCGGCGCAGCGCCTCGACCAAGACGCGCAGCAGGCGGCGCAGTCGCGGGTGAAGGCAGGGGTCGCCTATCCGAGCGACGTTCAGGCGGGCCTCGACCTCGGCCGCCAGGTCGCCGACAGGGTGATCGCCTACGCCAGGACCGACGGCATCTCGCGCCAGTGGGACGGCACCCGTCCCCCGCACACGCCGGCCTACTGGGACCCGCCGCCCGGCTCGGCCGCCCGGCCGGTGGAACCGCTGGCAGGCGCCTGGCGGACCTGGGTGATTGGCTCACCCGAGCGGTTCCAGCCACCGCCCCCGCCGCGCTATCGCTCCCCCAGGTTCATGAAAGGGGTGCAGCGCGTGATCAGCGCTGAGGACAACCTCACCCCCGTCCAGAAGGAGGCCGCCCTGTTCTGGGCGGGGGGCCAGGGGACGCCGCTGCCGGCGGGGATCTGGGAGGGCGTGATCGTCAACTACCTTCGTGACCGCAACCTCACCACCCCGGAGGCGGCCCGCGTATTCGCCCTCGCCTCGGTCGCGATGGCGGACGCGGGCGTCGCCGCCTGGGCGACGAAGTACAAGTGGTGGTACCCAAGGCCGGAGAACTCGATCCGCGACACGGGCGCCGACCCGAAGTGGAAGCCGCTGGTGCCGACTCCGTTCTTCCCCGCCTACACCTCTGGGCACGCAACCTACTCGGCGGCGGTGGCCCAGGTGCTCAGCTACCTCTTCCCGGAGGACACCGACGACTGGCACCAGAAGGCCAGCCAGGCGGCGAAGGCGCGGATCTGGGGCGGGATCCACTGGCCCTGGGACAGCGCCGCCGGGCTCCGGCAGGGCGAGAGGGTCGGCGACCTGGTTGTTGCCCACGCGAAGGCCGACGGTGCCGATCAGTGAACCGCAGTGCGGCGCTGGGCCTGATCCTGACCTCGCTCGCGCTCCCGGGTTGCGGGGGCGGCGACGAGAAATCGTCCGGTTCGGACGCCTTCTCGGCGGTCGAGACCCAGGTCGCCGCCCAGCGGAGGGAGCAAGCAGAGCACGCCGCCCCTCGCTGGGAGCCACTCGCCTCCCTGCACGGCTCGGCTGATTCATCGACCAGCGTCACCGTGGCCGACGAGGCGCTCCAATGGCGTGCGCGCTGGCATTGCTCGGCCGGGGCGTTCGAGCTGACCGCCAACGGACGGCGCTTCGCCGACGACGCCTGCCCGGGGGATGGCGGCAAGCCCTCGATCGACACCGGCCAGATCGAGCTGGCGGTCGGCGCCTCGGCCCCGTGGCGGTTGACCGTCGAGCAACAGGTCGACAGTCCCCTGCATGAGCGGCCGCTGCCCGAGATGAATCCGGGAGCCGAGCTTGCCCGCGGCAGCTTCTACAAGGTGGAGCGCCGCGGCAAAGGGAACGCCATCCTCTATCGCCTTCCGGATGGCAGGCTGGCGTTGAGATTCGAGGGCTTTCAGACGGCCGCCAACACGCAGCTGTTCGTGTGGCTGACGAGCGCGCCCCGCCCGCGGACCACCGAGCAGGTGCTGGCCGCCCCACACGTCCAGATAGGCCTGCTCAAGTCGACCCTCGGCGACCAGAACTACATCCTTCCCGCCGGCTTCGACGAGGCCTCGGCGCGCTCGGTGGCGATCTGGTGCAAGCCGATCCAGATCGCCTACGCGGCGGCGGCGCTCCCGGGCTGAGCCCCGGAAGCGGCCAATTATCCTGACCCGCCCATGCTCCGTCGCTGCCAGGGACTCGCGCTCGCCGCGCTGATCGCGACATCCCTGGCTGCCGCGCCCGCGGCGGCGGAGGACAGGGCGGAGGTGGTCCGCATCCCCTTCCCGCAGGAGGACGGCAGCCTCACCCCCTACACGTTCGAGGTCGGCTATCCGCTCGTCACCCTGATCTACGACACCGTGATGTGGCGTGACGCCGAGGGCGTTCCCCGACCCTGGCTGGCCGAATCGGTCACCCGGAGCGCCGACGGCCGGCGGATCACGATTCGGCTGCGGCCCGGCATCCGCTGGCAGGACGGGCGGCCGCTGACCGCGTCCGACGTCCAGTTCACGTTCGAGTTCGTGGCGGCCCACCCGCATCCCCGCCTCTCCCAGGAGCTCGAGGACATCGAATCCCTGCACACGGTGGATGACCGCACGCTGGTGATCGATCTGAAGCACCCCTCCCTCGGCTTCTTCGACCAGCCGCTGTCGGATGTGCCGGTCCTCCCGCGGCATATCTGGCAAGGCCTCTCGGGGGACACCTTGGCGCCGCCGGGACTTCCCGTCGGGAGCGGCCCCTACCGGCTGACCGGCCACATCCCGGGAAAGAGCTACACGTTCACGGCGAACCGCGATTACTTCCGCGGGCAGCCCCTCGTGCGTACGATCGAGGTGCCGGTCATCAGGACGGCCGAGCGAACGTTCGCCGCTCTGCGAGACCGACGAGTGGACATGGTGCCCGCGAGCCTCGATGACCAAGCCGCCGGCGCGGTGCGCGGCCTCGGCGTGCGGATCGCCGAAGGCGACTCCTACCTCGGAACGGTCCTGATGTTCAATCTGACCCGCCCGCCATTCGACGACCCGGCGGCGAGGCGCACCATTGCGAGCGCGCTGGATCTCGACCGGATCACCGACGCCATCTCCGGCCTGGGAGCGGGCGGGGGAACCTCCAACGTCCCGGCCGAGGACGGCTACCTCCACCCGTCATCGCCCTGGTCTCCGGACGAGAAGCTGCACAACCTGGACGAGGCTGGCGCGCGCGTTGGCTTCGCGGAGCTAGGCCTGCCGCCACTGCGCATCCTGGCGCCCAAGAACGATCCGGTGAGGACAGAGATCGGGCGGCAGGTCGTGGGGGCCCTCCAGCGGGCGGGGGCCGGGGCGGAACTGGTCGAGCTGCCATTCAGAAGCCTCGCGCGTTCGGTTGGCGCGAATGGCGGCTCCCCCAACTTCCAGGCCGCGATCTGGAGCGCGCCGCCCCTTGCGTCCTACGACCCCTCGTTCCTGCCCGCCGTGTTCGGTAACCCGTTTCGGTCGGCCCTGAACTACAGCGGGTATCGCAGCGCCCGCTTCGACGAGCTCGCCGCGAAGGTGTCCGATGCGCCGACCGTCGAGGCGCGGCGCAGCGCGGTGGCCGACGAGCTGCGACTGCTGGCACGCGACCTGCCGGTGGTGCCGCTCGTCTTCCCCCAGGGAGCCTTCGCCTACGTATCCTCGGTCTACGACGGCTGGATATACGTGAAGGGGTCGGGGATCCTCGACAAGCGCTCCTTCCTCCCCGACGAGGCGCGGGCCAACCCCGACGAGGGTCCGATCGGCAACCCGCTCGACACCTCGAGCGATTCGGGGGCCAACCTCCTCATGTATGTCTTCTTCGCCGGAGTGGTGGCGCTCGTCATCTTCGTGATCGCCTACGCCCTGCGCGCCCGACGAGGCCCCTAGCGGCTCGGACGCATATGGGTGCCCGCTTCCGGCGGCTCAGGGACCTGCTAGTAGCCTTGGCCACGTGAGCGATCAACCAGGCAACCAGCAGCGGCGCGCCGGACGTCGCATACCCGGCAGCCTTGGATTCTGGTCGGTCCTGGTCGTCGGAGTGCTGCTGGTCGCCTACTTCGGCGTCCTGGCCGCCTCGCGCCCGAGCGTGGACGGCGACCGACTCCGGCTCGACAGCTTTGTCTCCTTGGCGGAGGCCGGCCGGATCAACAACGCCGAGATCCTCGACCAGGACGCCTACGTCGTCGGCGACTATCAGGCCGACAACGGGACGGCGCAGGCCTACAACCTCCCGTACTTCAAGTCGGAGGCCCTGCGTGAGCAGCTCTCGCAGATCCTGCTCGACAACCAGATCCCGACCACGATCAACCAGCAGTTCGCGAAGAGCCTGGTGGGGCCCCTCACGTTCCTGCTCCCGGCCCTGATCCTGGTGGTGATCTTCATCTACTTCATCATCTCCTGGCGCAGCGGCACGGGGCTGTTCGGGGTGCGCAGCGGAGCCCGGCGCGTCGTCGCCGAGGAGCACAACGTCACCTTCGACGACGTGGCGGGGCAGGAGGGAGCGGTCGAGGAGCTGCGCGAGATCTCGACCTTCCTCTCGGACCCCGACCGCTTCGCCAGCCTCGGCGCACAGATCCCGAAGGGAGTCCTGCTGTTCGGTCCCCCCGGTTGCGGCAAGACGCTGATGGCCCGGGCGCTCGCCGGCGAGGCGGGCGCCGCCTTCTACTCGATCTCGGGCTCCGACTTCGTGGAGCTATATGTGGGCGTCGGCGCCGCCCGGGTGCGGGACCTGTTCAAGGAGGCTCGCGAGAACGCACCCGCGATCGTCTTCATCGATGAGCTCGACGCGGTTGGGCGCCGGCGAATTGGCGGCGGGCAGTCGGGCGGGGCGGGCACCTCCTCCGAGGAGCAGAACCAGGCTCTGAACCAGCTTCTGGCGGAGATCGACGGCTTCTCGCCCGCGCAGGGGGTGATCGTGATCGGGGCCACCAACCGCCCGGACGTGCTCGATCCGGCCCTGCTGCGCCCCGGACGCTTCGACCGCGCCGTCGGCCTCGAGCTTCCCGACGAGCAGGGACGGCTGGAGATCCTTCGGGTGCACGCCCGTTCCAAGGCGCTCGCGTCGAAGGTGGACCTCGACGCGATCGCTCGCCGTGCCGTGGGCATGACTGGGGCGGACCTAGCCGGACTGATGAACGAGGCGGCGCTACGAGCCGGCCGCGCGAGCAAGGGCGCGATCTCGCAGGACGACCTCGAGGAGGCGGTAACCCGCATCCGCGAGGCGCCGGAGCGACAGCGCAGGCTCTCGATGCGCGACCGGCGCATCGGTCAGGCTCTGCTTGGGGAGGAGCGCGTGACGTTCGGCGACGTGGCCGGAGTGGACGGCGCGATCGAGGAGCTTCGCGAGGTTCGGGAGTATCTGGCGGATCCGGCTCGCTTCGAGGAGCTTGGCGCCCGAATCCCTCGCGGCTACCTGATCTCCGGGCCCCCCGGCACCGGTAAGACGCTGCTGGCCCGCGCGGTTGCGGGGGAGGCCAACGCCGCCTTCGTCTCCGCTTCTGCCACCGAGTTCGTCGAGGTCTACGTGGGGGAGGGCGCCGGACGGGTTCGCGACCTGTTCGCGCAAGCACGCGGGACGGCGCCAGCGATCCTGTTCATCGACGAGCTTGACGCGATCGGCGCGCGGCGCGGCCTTTCGCTCAACGATCACTCGGAGCGACAGCAGACCCTCAACCAGCTCCTGGTCGAGCTGGACGGCTTCGGTCAGCGCTCGGGCGTGATCGTGATGGCCGCGACGAACCGGCCCGACGTGCTCGACCCGGCCCTGACGCGGCCCGGCCGCTTCGACCGCACGATCGAGCTCGATCTGCCTGACCGCGAAGCAAGGTTGGCGATTTTGAACCTGCACACGCAGGGAAAGCGGCTGAAGAAGGACGCCGACCTGGAGACGATCGCGACCCTGACGCGCGGCCTCTCCGGCGCGGAGCTCGCCGGGATCATGAACGAAGCGGCACTGCTCGCCGCCCGCCGCGGGCTGAAGAGCATCCCCCAGGAGATCCTGGAGGAGGCGCTGGAGCGGGTGGGCCTCGGCATCGGCGGAAGCCGGCGTCTCTCCGATGACGAGCGCCGGATGGTGGCCTACCACGAGGCAGGACACGGCCTTGTGGCCCGCGCCCTGCCGGGCGGGCGGATGCTCCACAAGATCTCGATCGTCGGCCGCGGCCGCTTCGCTGGCACCACCTGGCACGCCGAGGAAGACGATCGCCTGATCCATTCCCGCTCGCTGCTGCTCGAGCGGATGGCCACCTTCCTCGGCGGCCGCGCCGCCGAGGAACTCGTCTTCGGAGAGCTCAGCGACGGGGCCGCGAGCGACCTGGCCGCGGTGGGGGCGATCGCCCGCCGCATGGTCGCCGAGCTCGGCATGAGCGACACGCTCGGAGCGATCAATTACCCGGATGAGGCCACTGCCAACGGGCGGGTCTCTTACTCGGAGGAGACCGCGCGTATGATCGACGAGGAGGCGCGCAAGCTCGTGCGTGAGGCCGAACTGCTTGCTGAAGACGTGCTTCGCCAGTCTCGCAAGACGCTCGACCGCGTCGCCGAGGCCCTCCTCGATCGCGAGACCCTGACCCTCGAGGACGTCGACGAAATCGGGGGTCAGCCCGTCCGCGCTGCCGCTTCCCGGGGGCCAGCGCACGCGGCGGGATGAGCCGCGACCCCAGGCTCTGGATCGCGGTCACGGGCAAGGGCGGCGCGGGAAAGTCGGTGATCGCCGGAACGCTCGCGCGGATCCTCGCTCGCCGTGGGCACAGGGTGCTGGCCCTGGATTCCGATCCGATGCCCGGACTGACGCTGTCGCTCGGTGCGGAGGAGCCGGCCGAGCCACCGCTTAATCAGGCCGCCGAGAACTACGAGGGGTTCCGCTGGCGGCTGAAGTCCGGCATCGGTCCGGTCCGGGCGATCCAGCGCTTCTCGACCGAGGCTCCCGACGGCGTGAGACTGTTGACGCTGGGAAAGGCGGATCGGGACGGGCTCTCCAACATCCAGGGGTCGGTGCTCGCTTATCACGATGCGGTCAACCGCCTGGACCGTGCGAAGACGTTCCGGAACTGGGCCCTGATCGGCGACGTGCCCGCGGGCCCGCGCCAGGTCGGCGCGGGCTTCGCCGCCTTCGCCCGGAGGTATCTGGTTGTGGTCGAACCGACCTGGCCCTCGGCCCTGGCCGGGCGCCGGGTCGCCCGGGTGGCGCGCGCCTTCCTCCCCGGCGCCGACGTCCGGTTCGTCGCCAGCAAGGTGCGCGGCGCGGCTGACCGGCGCCGGGTGGAGCTGCTGATCGGCAAGCCCGTGATGGCATCAATCCCCCTCGACCCTGAGGTGGCCGCAGCCGAGCGCCGCGGCGTCGCCCTGCTCGATGCCGCCCCGGACGCCCTCGCAGTGCACGCGATCGAGCGCCTGGCGGACGATCTCGAGGGGCGTAGACTCTCGCCGCACATGAATCTCGGGTCATCGGAGGAGTGATCGGTCGATGAAGGTCGCGGTCGCAGGAAAGGGCGGAGCCGGCAAGACCACGGTCTCGGGCATGATCGCCCGGACCCTCGCCCGCTCCGGCCGCACCGTGCTCGCGCTCGATGCCGACGTGAACCCGATGCTCGGGATCTCGCTCGGGGTCGGGCCCGAGGAGACCGAGCGCCTCGCGGGGATTCGCCAGGCGCTCGACGGCGGCAAGATCGAGCACGCCGAGTCAGCCGAGGCAGTGGTAGAGCGCTTCGGCGCCGACGCGCCCGACGGTGTGCGCCTGATCGTGGCCTCACGCGTGGACGGCCTCGACTCGGGTTGCGCCTGCTGCGGCGTCACGCCCGACGCGCTCCTGGTCGAGCTGGACGACGCCGAGCGCGCGGTCATCTGCGACCTGGAGGCCGGAATCGGCACGCTCACCAAGATGAAGGAGGGCTCGGTCGACCTCGTCCTGGTGGTCACCAACCCGACCCCGAAGTCGATCGAGGTCGCACGCCGGGCGGCTAAGTCGGCCGCGGCGAAGGAGGCGCGGGTGATGGTGATCGCGAACCGGGTCCAAAGCGATGAGGACCGTGACGTGATTCGCTCGGCGCTGGGCAGTTACGAGATCGTCGAGGTGCCCGAGGACTCCGCCGTCGCCAGAGCCGATCGCGATGGGGTGGCGCCGATCGACGTCGACGGCGACGCACCCGGCATCGGCGCCATGCGCAGGCTCGGAGAGCGGCTGCCGGCGCTGGCGAGCTAGCTCCTACTGTTCGGAAGGAGGATCTCGCGAGGCTCCGCCTCCGGAATCCTGGTCTCGAAGTACTGATCTCGTCTGATCTGCCCCAGGGCGATCAGCACCACTCGGAGGATGCCCTGGTGTGCAACCAGCAGCGGTCGGCGGGCGTCGGCGACCGCATCGTCCACGGCTGAGCGAGCTCGGACGAGCGCGTGGGCGAGCGGCTCCATCCCCGATAATTCCCCGCCGAAAGGACGGTCGCGCCAGCCCGTGTAAGCGGCCCCGAACCGCTCCTCCGCCTGCGCCCGGTCGAGGCCCTCGAGCGGTCCGTAATCGACCTCGCGCAGGCGCTCGTCAACCACCAGCGGCGCTCCGACCGCGGTGGCGATCAGCCGCGCCGTCTCCAGTGCGCGATCCAGCGGGCTCGCGCGGATCGCGTCGATGCCGGCGTCACGGAGGCGCTCGGCCGCGCGGCCTGCCTGCGCGCGGCCCTCCTCGGTCAGTGGAATCTCCGCCCGGCTCGAGTAGACACCGCGGGCAGAGGCCTCGGTCTGCCCGTGACGGATCACGAACAGGGTCTTCATCTGATCGAAGCTACGCGATTCGGGCTGCCGCTCGGACCTTCGCGCGGAGAGTCAGAAAATGAATCCATAAAAGAGTCATCAGGACACTCATTTGAATATCTATACGTCCATGGCCGGTGGCCGGTAGATTGATCCGTCTTGCGTTGTTGCAATTGCCACAATCCCGACACCTCGGAGGCCCAGATGGAAGACACCGCCCGCGTCCTCATAGTCGCCAACCGCACCGCCGCCACCCCGGCCCTGCTGGAGGCAGTCAGGGCTCGGGCCGACCGTAGTGCGGCGAGCTTCCACCTCGTGGTTCCCGCATCCCCCACCGGGCTGCACCGCCTCGTCGATCCCGAGGACCACGGCCGCGAGGAGGCGGATGCCAATCTGCGCGCCGCGCTGCCGCGGCTCTCACTCGCGGCCAGGTCGGAGGTCAGCGGGCATGTTGGCGATCCCAATCCGGTTGCCGCCGTCCACGACGCCGTATACGCCGGCGACTACGACGAGGTCATCATCTCGACCCTGCCCAATCGGGTGTCTCGCTGGATCAGCTTGGACTTGCCGAGCAAGGCACGGGCCCTTGGGCTGCCCCTCCTGCACGTCGAGCCCGACGCCGTCGAAGCGTGCGTGCTCGAGCACGCCCAGGTCGCAGTGGCCTGAGACAGTAGCTGCGCGAGCTCCTCGAGGCGCTTCGCCGAAAGCGTCCGGGCGAGCAGATCGCGCGATGGTGAATGATCCGGGGATGCTCGGCGTCACCGGTGCCACGGGTGAACTCGGCGGCGGGTCGCGTGCCGGCTCGCCGAGCGGGGAGTCGACCAGCGCCTGATCATCCGGGACGCGGACAGGGCGCCCGATCTGCCGGGTGCGGGACTGCCGTCGCCGCTTCCTACAGCGACACAGAGGGGATGCGGAAGGCGCTGACGGGAGTCACCACCCTGTATCTGGTCTCGGGCCGCGAAGAGGAGGACCGCCTCGCCCAGCACCTGAGCGCGGTCGACGTGGCGGCGTCGCCGGCGTCGAGCGGATCGTCTACACGCCGTCAGGGAGATCGCTGGCCACGAGCCGATCAGCGTCGAGCACTGGCTGCGGGAGCACCCCGAGAGCTGGCGCAAGCTCGCCGAGCAGGCCGGCGGCTAACGCCCCTCGCTCGCGCTCGCGAGGTGGAAGCGATCGCAGAAGTCGCAGCGGTAGTAGGTCATTCCCAGCCGAGCCGCCTCGGCGCGGGCCACCTCCTCCTTCACGTAGCCCCGCTTCGGCTTGCCGTCCTTGTTGAAGTGGCTGGGAACGATCCGCTTGGGCACGGGCCGAGCTTAACCCGGGGTCAGGTCTTGCAATACGACATGTGGCAATGCACGACCTGACCCCGGCTAGGGGTGCGCTAGGGGTGATTCCCAATAGACGCATCGAGCACAAGCCGTCATCGTCGTCGCCATGAGCGAACAGAAGAAGAACGCAAAGCAGACCGACGAGAACACCACCACCGACCGGCGCCTGCTCCGCTCCGCCAACGAGCGGACGCTCTGGGGCGTCGCCGGCGGCCTCGGCGAGTACCTGAGGGTCGACCCGACACTGGTGCGGCTTGGATTCGTCGTCGCCGCCTTCTTCGGCGGCCTCGGCGTGCTCGCCTACCTGGTGATGGCGGTGGTTGTTCCCGAGGACGACGGCACTGGAAAGCCGGTCAGCGGCCGCAGGCCGCCGACCGCGGCGATCGTGCTCCTTGTGCTAGCGGTGCTGGTCGCCCTCCCCGGTCCGTTCTGGGGCTGGGGCTGGGGCCACGGCTGGTGGTGGGGATTCGCTGGCCCACTCTGGATCGGCCTGCTGATCCTCGTGGGCGTGTTGGCCTATCGGGCCATCAGGGGGCGCCCGCTGGGCGGCCCCCGCGCCGAGAGCTCGGTGCCGTCCGAGCCGTCCGCGTCGTCTGCGGCGAAGCGCGAGGCCGGCGAGGCGGCTCAGGGCGAGGAGCCCGGAGCGCCCTCGCGGCTGGTCCGGGGGATCGCGATCGCGATCCTGATCGGCGCCGCGATCCTCGGCGCCACCGCCGTCGCCGCGATCGCCGGCTTCGTCACCGCGACCGGCAACGGCAGCGTGGTGGCGGGCGTGGTCATCGCCCTCGGGCTGGCGCTGGCGGCCACCGCCTTCATTGCCCACGCCCGGCGAGCGAGCCCCTGGCTGCTCGCCGCCGCCCTGCTGCTGGCGCTCCCGGCGGGGGCCGTGGCCGCGGCCGACATCCACTTCGAGGGCGGCATCGGCAAGCGCGAGCACACGCCCACTGCGTTTGCCGAGCTGCCGACCGACGGCTACGAGCTCGGCGTCGGCCAGCTGATCGTCGACCTGCGCGGCCTCCCCTGGGCGAAGGGCCAGACCGCCTCGCTCGGCAGCGAGCTGGGGATCGGGCAGATGATCGTCTCCGTTCCCTCCAATGTCTGCGTGGACGCCGACGCGAAGGCGAAGGCCGGCGAGCTGCTGGTGCGCGGCGAATCGAGCGACGGCGTCGACGTCGAGCTCGACAACAACGAGCCGTCCGGCCAAGCTCCGCGCCTCGAGCTTGACGCGGAGCTGCAGCTCGGCCAGCTCGTGGTCACCGACCGCGACCCGGATGAGGTCGACGATCGTGACTGGCGCGACCGGGACGACCTGGAGGACGAATCACAACGGGAGGCCTGCGCCCGATGAGAAGGCCGGAACTGGGCTCCCTGGGCACCGGCCTCGCGATCGCCATGCTCGGCGTCCTGTTGCTGCTCCAGGAGGAGGGCACGATCGACCTCGAGCCGGGCTGGCTTGGGGCCGCCCTCGCGGCCTGCGCCGGCGCCGCCCTGGTCGCCAGCGGGATCGGCGCCCGCCAGCGCTGACGGTCGACAATGCTTCCGTGAGCAACGGCCGCAACCCAGGGCTGCGCCGCGACCCGAACCGGGCGATCCTCGGCGGGGTCTGCGCCGGCTTCGCCCGGAGCCTCGGGGTCGACCCGATCGTCACCCGAGTCGGCATGGTCGTGATCACGATCGGCAGCAGCGGGATCGCTGCTGTTGGTTATCTGCTCGCCTGGGCCCTGATCCCGGCCGCCCCCGGGGCGGGCGGCGTCCGGCTGGAGCGTTCACGCCGGCGGCGTGGGAGCTGGCGGATCGCCACTGGGGTCGCCTTCCTGGCGCTGAGCGTGCTGCTCAGCTTCCGCCAGCTTGGCTTCTGGTGGAGCGACGCCCTCGTCTGGCCCCTCACCCTGGCCGCCTTTGGGGTGGCCCTGCTCTGGAGTCTGTCCCGGCCCGGGCCGGAGGACCAGGCGGCCGCCAAAGTCCGCGCCGGCCCCCCCGACCTCAGCGCCGAGACCGAGCTGCGGCGGGAGCGGGCCGGGCGTCTCTCGCGGGCGGGCTTCGGCGTCGCCCTGGTCCTGGGTGCCGGGCTGCTCTTCCTTTGGGCGAACGGCGTCCTCGACGCCGCCGGCGACGCGGCCCTCGCCGGCCTGGTGGTGGCGATCGCGGTGGCTCTGATCTCGGCGCCGATCTGGTGGGACTTGTTGCGGCGGCTGACGGTGGAGCGGTCGGCGCGGATCCGCTCCCAGGAGCGGGCGGAGGTCGCCGCTCACCTGCACGACTCCGTTTTGCAGACGCTCGCCCTGGTGCAGCGGCGCTCCAACGACCCGGCCGAGGTCGCGAAGCTGGCCCGCCACCAGGAGCGAGAGCTCCGCTCCTGGCTGGCGGGTTCCGAGGCGAGGCCCGGCGAGCGCCTCGCCGACGCCCTCCGGGCGGCCGCCGAGGAGGTGGAGGAGACCCACGGCGCTCCGGTCGAGGCGGTGGTGGTCGGTGACGCGCCGCTCGACGAGCGCCTCGACGCCCTGGTGGCGGCGACCCGCGAGGCGCTCACCAACGCCGCCAAGTTCGGCGCTGACGGCGGCGAGGTGAGGCTCTACGCGGAGATCGAGAACGGCGCGGCGCGAGTTTTCGTCGACGACCGCGGCCCCGGCTTCGACCCCGAGGCGGTACCCGCCGACCGCCGCGGCCTGCGCGAGTCGATAATCGGACGCATGCGCAGGCACGGCGGCCGCGCCGAGATCCGCAGCGCGCCCGAGAGCGGGACCGAGGTCGAGCTCGAGATGAAGGCGGGCGAGGGATGAGCAAGCGCACCCCGAGCGTGGTGATCGTCGACGACCACCGGATCTTCCGAAGCGGTGTCCGGGCCGAGCTGGGCGAGATGGTCGAGGTGCTCGGAGAGGCGGAGACGGTCGAGGAGGCGGTCCGCGCGGTCAACGAGCTGGGGCCCGACGTGGTCCTGCTCGACGTCCATATGCCGGGGGGCGGCGGCGTCGAGGTGATCGAGCAGGTGAGCAAGTCGCGCCCCCAGCAGCGCTTCCTGGCGCTCTCGGTCTCCGACGATCCCAAGGACGTGATCGCGATCGTCAGGGCCGGGGCCCGCGGCTACGTCACCAAGACGATCACCGGCGAGGAGCTCGCCGACGCCGTCGCCCGCGTCCGCGAAGACGACGCGGTCTTCTCGCCCCGGCTCGCCGGCTTCGTCCTCGACGCCTTCGCCGGAGAGATTCCCGCCGAGGAGGTCGACCCCGAGCTCGACCAGCTCACCCCCCGCGAGCGCGAGGTGCTCCGCCTGCTCGCCCGCGGCTATCTCTACAAGGAGATCGCCCACCGCCTCAGCATCTCGGCGAAGACCGTCGAGGCCCACGTCAGCTCGGTGCTTCGCAAACTCCAGCTCTCCAACCGTCACGAGCTCAGCCGCTGGGCTGTCAGCCGGCGGCTGGTCGACTGAGCGTCCCCGGTAGGTTTGAAATAGGCACCGGGGCAGACATACGAACCAGGAGGAGAACTGATGAGCTTGAGCGACAGCAAGGTCAACCCGGCGGTCGGCGTCTCGGACATCGGGCGGGCGAAGGAGTTCTACGAGGGCAAGCTGGGACTAACCGGTGGCGAGGAGACAGGCGACGGGGGAGTCACGTACGAGTGCGGGGACGGGACCTCGGTGCACGTCTATCCATCCCCGAGCGCAAAGCCGTCTGGGGCCACCCTGCTCGGCTGGGAGGTCGATGACCTGGAGGCGGTGGTGGACGAGCTCGCCGGAAACGGAGTCAGCTTCGAGCAGTACGACCAGGGGCCGCTGAAGACCGATGAGAAAGGGATCGCCACCACCCCCGACGGCGACAAGATCGCCTTCATGAAGGACCCGGACGGCAACGTCCTCGGGGTCGGCCAGTCCTAGTAGTCCCGGCCTAAAGCAGCGGCATGCCCTCCCGCAGCGAGGCGACCGCGGCGTCGGCGCCGGCGTCGAGCAGCTGATCGACCGTGTACTCGCCGGTCGCCACCCCGACGACCCTGATCCCGGCGCCGTGGCCCGCCTCGACGTCGCGGGGGGTGTCGCCGCAGGAGAAGCAGCACTCGCGGTCGAGCGTCCTGCCGGAGACGAGCCTGCCGCGCTCCAGCGCCTTCTTGGTCAGCTCGGTGCGGTCGGGCGAGTCCGAGCCGTAGCCGCCGAAGGAGAAGAACCGGTTCAGGTTCGCCCGGGACAGCTTGATGTGGGCGGCCTCCTCGACGTTGCCCGTGGTCAGCCCGAGCACCACCCCGTCATCGATCAGCCTCTCGAGCAGCTCCACCACCCCGTCCTTGACCACGAAGCCGGACGAGTTCTCCACTTCCTCGGGCAGGTGGTCGAGCCGCCGGCGCATCAGCGCCTCGGCCTCCTCGTCGGTGGGCTCGCGCCCCAGCGCCGCCTTGAAGGAGACGCGCCCCACCTCCGGATCGGGGACCCCCTTCCCGGTCACCGCGGGGACGTCTACGTCGACGTCGTGGAGCTCCTTGAAGGCCCGCTTCCAAGCCCGGTCGCTGGCGCCGCCGGTGCTGATCAGGGTGCCGTCGATGTCGAAGAGGATCGCTTGAACTCCCATCAGACGCCGCCTCCCTCGGCGTCCAACGGGTCGCTCCTATCGGAGCGCCCTCGCATCATCCGGCGCGGTGCTGCCGGTAGCGGCGAATCAGGGTGTTGGTCGAGCTGTCGTGCTCGAGGCCAGGCTCCTTGGCCGCCTGAAGCTCGGGGATGATCCGCACCGCCAGCTGCTTGCCGAGCTCCACCCCCCACTGATCGAAGGAGTCGATCCCCCAGATCGCCCCCTGAGTGAAGACGCTGTGCTCGTACAGCGCCACCAGCGTCCCCAGGGTGCACGGGTCGAGCCGCTCACAGACGATCACGTTCGAGGGCCGGTTCCCCTCCATCACCCGGTGGGGGACGACCGCCTCCGGGGTCCCCTCCTCCCGCACCTGCTCCGGGGTCTTGCCGAAGGCGAGCGCCTCGGGCTGGGCGAAGACGTTCGACATCAGCAGGTCGTGGTGGTCGCCGAGTGGGTTCAGCGAGCGCATGAAGCCGATGAAGTCGCAGGGGATCAGCCGCGTCCCCTGGTGGATCAGCTGGTAGAAGGAGTGCTGGCCGTTGGTCCCCGGCTCGCCCCAGAAGATCGCCCCGGTGTCGTAGTCGACGCGCGCCCCGTCGAGGGTGACGTGCTTGCCGTTCGACTCCATCGTCAGCTGCTGGAGGTAGGCCGGGAACCGGTGCAGATACTGGTCGTAGGGCAGGATCGCGACCGTCTCCGCCTTGAAGAAGTTCGCGTACCAGACCGCGAGCAGGCCGAGGATCGAGGGCAGGCT
>JBOGZE010000350.1:0-2065 GCA_050697055.1 Solirubrobacterales bacterium | reverse complement strand
GGTGAGCTGAATGACGCCGACGATGATCAGGAACCACCCCATCGCGTGCAGATTCGTGAAGATGTACCTCGTGTCGTCTACGTAGAACTTCGCGTCGGCAACCGCGCCGATCCCGTAGATGATGTTGAGCGTGCCCACCAACAGCAGCAGGATCGCCGCAAAAACGACTCGACCGGCACCTCTCACCTGGGTCTCCTTCCCGTTACCGGCCACCGCCTAGCCTCGATCCACCGGTAAGCGGCCCCGCGGGACCCGCGCCGCCCCAGGAAACGTCCGTCTGAGCAGGGAAAATGCGGCCGCCACAGCCGCAGATTCCCACTACAGGAGGATCACCATGAAGGTGACTGGCAGCAGGGTAGAAGTGAGCGCGGACGGAGAGGGCCTCATCTCCCACGCCGGCACCGCTCTGCTTCAAGAGCTCTGCGATCGAACCGGCCTGACCGAAGCGCTGTCAGAGGCGATGGCGCCCACCAGAGAGCGCGCCTCCGCGCACGACCCCGGCCGCGTCCTTCGCGACCTGGCCGTGGCGATCGCCGACGGGGGCGATTGCGTCGCAGACCTGGAGGCCCTGCGCGGCCAGGGGACGCTGTTCGGGGAGGTTGCATCCGAGACCACCGCCCACCGGATCGTGAAGTCGATCGACTCCGAGGCGCTGGGGGCGCTTCGCAGGGCCAGAGCCGCGGCCCGCGAGGCGGTCTGGGCGCAGGGAGGGCACCCCGCCCGCATAACGCTCGACATCGACGCGACGATCCTCGACGCCCACTCCGAGAAGGAGGGCGCGGCGGGCACCTACAAGCGCTCCTTCGGCTACCACCCGCTCTGCTGCTATCTCGACGAGAGCGACGAACAGGCCGCCGAGCCCCTGGCGGCCCTGCTTCGGCCCGGGAACGCCGGCTCCAACACCGCCTCCGATCACTTCGACGTGCTCTGCTTGGCGCTGGAGCAGCTGCCCGCCGCGGCCCTCGCCGAGGCCGAGATCCTCGTCCGCGCCGACATCGGCGGCGCCACCCACGCCTTCACCGCCGACTGCCGCGAGGCGGGGATCGGGTTCTCGGTCGGCTACGAGGTGGACGAGCGGGTGCGCTCGGCGATCTTGGCGCTGCCCGAACCGGCGTGGCAGAGCGCGATCGAGGCCTCGGGCGAGGTCCGCGAGGGGGCCTGGGTGGCCGAGCTTGGCGACGAGCTCGATCTCTCCGCCTGGCCCGAGGGCACGCGGCTGATCTGCCGCCGCGAGCGCCCCCACCCCGGCGCCCAGTTCGAGATCTTCGACACCGAGGGCCACCGCTACACCTGCTTTCTCACCGACCAGGACGACCCCGCCATCGCCGCGCTCGAGCTTCGCCACCGCCGCCGCGCGAGGGTCGAGGACCGCATCCGCGAGGCCAAGGACACCGGGATGCGAAACCTCCCCTTCGGCGCCTTCGCCCACAACGAGGCCTGGCTCGAGCTCTCGCTTTGCGCCCAGACGCTTCTTGCCTGGACGCGCTCGCTCTGCCTTGAGGGAGAGCTGGCCAGAGCCGAGCCCAAGCGCATTCGCCATCGCCTCCTGCACACCGCCGGGCGGATCGCCCGCTCGGGCAGGCGGATAAGGCTTCGCCTGCAGGCCGACTGGCCCTGGGCCGAGGCGCTGGCGGCGGCGTTCAGGGCGCTGCGCGAGTTGCCGGCGCTCCAGCCCGCGTAGCTGGCCGAGCGGGGCCGGCGCAGACACGATCAGAGGGGCGGGGCGCTTCTGGCTGCCCGAACGCTTCGGTCGAGGGCCCCGCTCGCTCGCCCCGGCCGCCCTGACAACCCCCCGCGCGCCGACGAGCCCGGCGATGCCGCCCACACTTGCGGCTTCACCCTGCCCGTCACCCCAGCAGGTGAAAACGGTGGATCGAGGCTAGCCGCCCCTCGAACGACTCGCCCGCGGCGACCCGGGCGAGCGCGTCGTAGGCGGAGGTCAGCGGCAGCACCCCAGCGATCACGACGAGGACTAGGGCCATCTCCACCCTAGGCACAAGCAGACCACAGAGGAGGATCTGGGGAAGGATGAAGGCCGGCATGAACTGCACCGCCTGGAACTCGG
>JBOGZE010000349.1:0-2785 GCA_050697055.1 Solirubrobacterales bacterium | reverse complement strand
GCGCGAGGAGGAGCGAGCGGTCGAGGTGTCCGAGCGCGAGGAGGGCACCTACGAGCACGAGGACAACCGGCTGCGCGGGGTCTTGCTGCTGTTGGCCTCGTTGTGGCAGCTGATCCGCGGCGAGGATCAGCGCGGGCGCAAGGTGCGCTGGCTGCTCAACCTCCTGCGCCCGTACCGGAAGCAGCTGGTGCTGATGTTCGGGGCGCTGCTGGTGGCGACCGGCGCCACGCTGGCTCCGCCGGCCCTGGCGGGACTGGCGACCGCGGAGGTCGCCTCCGCCGATGCCTCATATGGCCGGCTGACCCTGATCGTCGCCGGGTTTCTCGGCACTGGCCTGCTGCTGTGGGGATCGAGCTACGTGCAGACCTACCTGGTCGGCTGGGTCGGCCAGCGCGCCCTTCAGGACCTGAGGCTGCGGATCTTCAACCACCTGCAGGAGATGTCGATCGGCTTCTTCACTCGCAACCGGCCCGGGGTGCTGATCTCGCGGATCACCAACGATGTCGATGCGCTCGACCAGCTGATCAGCACGGGCGTCGTGACCCTGTTCCAGAGCACGCTCACCCTGCTCGGGGTCGTGATCATCATGCTCTTCCTCGACGTCGGGCTGGCGCTGGTCGTCTTCCTCACCTTCCCGCTCCTGGCGATCGCCAGCATCGTCTTCCGGATCGTCGCCACGAGCGCCTACCGGATCACCCGCGAGAGGATCGCCGATGTGACCGCGTATCTGCAGGAGAGCCTCAGCGGGATTCGCGTCGTGCGGACCTTCTCCCAGGAGGGGCGCCACGTGGCGCGGATGGGCGAGCTCAACGAGCTCAACCGGCAAGCGAACATGAAGACGGTCTATCTGAACGCCTCCTACTTCCCGGAGGTCGAGCTGCTCTCGGCGATCGGCACCGCCGTGATCCTCCTCTTCGGCGGATATCAGGCGCTCGAGTTGACCGGTGACGCCCGCGCGGAGCAGATCGGCGTCGTCGTCGCGTTCGTCGGCTACCTGGCGACCTTCTTCGACCCGATCCAGCAGCTCTCGCAGCTGTACACGACCTACCAGCAGGGGATGGCGGCGCTGGACAAGATCTTCGATCTGCTCGACACCAGGCCCGACATGACCGACAAGGAGGGCGCGCTCGACCCACGGCCGCTGCGCGGTGAGATCGAGATGGATCACGTTTGGTTTTCCTACGGCCTCGACAAGACGGCCGGGCTGCGTCGCTCGAGCGGAAGGATCGAGCGGAGCGATGAGGAGCAGCGATCGGAGGACTGGGCGTTACGAGACGTCTCGATCCACGTCCCGGCCGGGGAGACGCTGGCGCTCGTCGGGGAGACCGGGGCCGGCAAGTCGACCTTCGCGAAGCTGGTCTCGCGCTTCTACGACCCGCAGCGGGGGCGGGTGCTGGTGGATGGGCACGACCTGCGCGACCTGCGGGCAGGCTGCCTGCGCAGTCAGCTGGGGATCGTCCCCCAGGAGGGGTTCCTGTTCAGCGGCAGCGTCCGGGAAAACATCGCCTTCGGCCGCCCGGATGCGGCGCCGGAGGAGATCGAGGCGGCGGCGGAGTCGATTGGGGCGGGGGACTTCATCCGCCGGCTGCCGAACGGCTTCGAGACCGAGGTGGGTGAGCGGGGCGTGGCGCTCTCGGCGGGCCAGCGGCAGCTGATCGCGTTCGCCCGGGCACTGCTGGCGGAGCCGCGGATCCTGATCCTCGACGAGGCGACCTCGAATGTGGACGTGCGGACCGAGCGGACGATCGAGCGGGGGCTGCAGACGCTGCTCTCGGGACGGACGGCGATCGTAATTGCGCATCGGCTCTCGACCATCCGCGGCGCCGACCGGATCGCGGTGCTGGAGCACGGCGAGATCGTCGAAAGCGGCACCCACGATGAGCTGATCGCTGCCGGCGGCCGCTATGCGCGCCTCTACGGGACCTGGGCGGAGCTGGCCGCGGCCTGAACATCAAGCGGCGGCTCTACCTGCAGGGTCGGCCGCGCGGAGCTCGGTCGTCGAGCCGCCTATCCCGGCCCGACGCCGCCGCCCGGACCGACCCCGCCGCCGGTGCTGCCGCCCCCCGTGTCAGTGCCGCCGCCGGTATCGCCGGTGCCGCCGCTGTCGGTGCTCGGCGCCGGGGTGGACGGGGCGGCCGGGGCGACCGAGGTCCCCGAGTCGGAGCTGCTCGGCGCCGTGGTGGCGCTGGAGCTGATCTCCTGGCCGCACTGCTCGAAGCCGTACGCCTGGGCGGCCGCCGCCCCCTGGTCCTTGGCGGTCTGCAGCTCGGCTTCGAACTCGGCGGTGTCCTCGCCGCGCTCGTTGGCGAGGGCGATCTTCTGGCCGGCCTGGACCTGGGCCTGGAGGGCGGCGAGGAAGTCGTCGACGGTCGTGCGGTCCTCATCGGGGGGACCGAGCTCTTTCAGCTGGTCGACCAGCCCGGCGCGAAGGTCGGCGATCTGGTCGGCCTCGGTGAGGCCCTGGCCGGAGGCGGCGAACTGGGAGATCGCGGTGTTCACCTCCTCGCAGGCGGTATCGGCGTTGGTGATGAAATCGGCCTTGGAGAGCGACGAGGCCGTGGTCTCGGTCGGGACATTGATCGAGACCTCGGGAGAGCTGTCGTCTCCGCATGCCGAAAGGACGATGCCCGCGCCCAGGACCAGCGCGGGCACGAGAGTGAGCCGCAAGCGCCGCATACGAACCGGGGCAAGGTAGCAGCAATCTACGACGCCCCGAACGCCCCACCGCCCCCTCCATACCTGCCTAGCCGACCTCCTGATCGTCGGATTGAGCTACCGGCGGGAG
>JBOGZE010000348.1:0-1529 GCA_050697055.1 Solirubrobacterales bacterium | reverse complement strand
GGGCAGGGTGCGCGCTCAGCTGCGCCGGCGGGAGCTCGATCGCAGCGCAGGCGGCGAGGGAGCCGCGATCAAGGCGGGACCGGTGACGATCGACCTCGCTCGCCACCTGGTCACGATCCGAGGCGAGCCGATCAACCTGACCCGCTCGGAGTTCCAGGTGCTGCGGCTGCTGGCGGAGAACCCGGGTCAGGTCTTCTCGCGCAAGGAGATCATGGAGGAGCTCTGGCAGACCGAGTTTCGTGGCGACGTCCGCGCCTGCGACGTCCACATCTCCAACCTGCGCCAGAAGGTCGAGCGCGATCCCCAGAACCCGGAGCTGGTGCTCACCGTGCGCCGGGTTGGTTACCGCTTCGCGGAGTGAAACGGGTCGCGCTTACGCGCGCCCTCGGATCAAACGCTCAGGTGATAGCCGCCCCGGTACTGGCGGGCGGCACCGACGATCCGAACGGGCGGGGCCGAGCTGTGAATCGGAGTTATTGCGGGCTCGCCGTCATCGGTATCCGCGCAGGAGTCGCGCGGCGACGCCCTCGACGGTGGCGGCGCCATAGCCGAAGTCCGGGGCACCGCTGCTGAGCACCGCCACCGACAACCGCCTCCCGCCCTGCCGCAGGAGAGCCGCCTGGTGCACCCGCCAGCCGTCGTCGTCCAGGTACCAGCCGCCCTTGAAGTGAACCCGCCAGCCGGGCGGGCTTGCGTGTGGGATTCCCCAGCGCTGCGCGGCGACGATCCGCGCCAGCAACCCGAGGGCATAGCTTCGGTGTCTCATCGGGAGCAGGGAGCGGAGCCGGTAGAAGAAGCGAGCCTGGTCGCGGGCGGTCACCTGGCAGCCACCCCAGACGGGGTTGGTCTGGAAGTTGGTCATCCCCGCGCGGCCGGCGAGCCGCGCCAGGGCGCCGCTGCCGATCCGTTCGTAGACGGCTGAGGCGGCGTCGTTGTCGGAGACCCGGATCATCGGTCCGAGAAGGCGGCGGTCGGCCGGGTGCAGCCGACGGCCCCTGACCCCTCCGTGGTTCAGGTAGGCCGTCAGCAGCATCGCCTTCACCAGGCTCGCCGACGAGTAGCCGGTTTTGGCGTCGAGCCCATGCAGCCGGCGGCGCTCGTCGACGACCGCGAAGGAAACGCTGCCGGTGCGACCGCGGGCGAAAGCCGCGGCGTCGGCGACCCGGGCCTGCCAGTGGCCGCCGCCTTGTGGTTTCTTGCCCTTCGCGGCGGCCGCGGGCGGGCCGTCGGCGGCCACCCCGAGGGAGAGGAAGCTCGCTGCGATCGCGAGGCTGAGGGTGAGCCGGCGCTTCACGGATGCGATCATCCCCGAACCGGGACAGAGGAATCCGCCTTGCCGCACGCGATCGCAACATTCACCAACGAGATCTACGAGCAGGAGCCCGGGAAGCTCGGCGACCGAGAGGGGGCGTTCGTCCTCCAGCACTACGGCACGATCTCGTCGGAGGGCTCGGAGATCGCGGGGGCGGTGGTCCCCGGCTCCGGGACCGGCGAGCTCGACGGACTCAGCGGCGAGGGGACGATCGCCG